>JAFOZC010000017.1 GCA_017391305.1 Oscillospiraceae bacterium
AAGTGAGTCCGGCAAGGGGACTGCAGTCGGTGATTTGGGTAAAGGAGAGATAAAGCTCGGTGAGAGAAGTGAGTCCGGCAAGGGGACTGCAGTCGGTGATTTGTGTATCGTAGAGATAAAGCTCGGTGAGAGAAGTGAGTCCGGCAAGGGGACTGCAGTCGGTGATTTGTGTACCGGAGAGATGAAGCTCGGTGAGAGAAGTGAGTCCGGCAAGGGGACTGCAGTCGGTAATTTGTGTACGGGAGAGATCAAGCACGGTGAGAGAAGTGAGTCCGGCAAGGGGACTGCAGTCGGTGATTTGGGTGCCGAAGAGGGAAAGGAGGCAAATGTTGTGAAGTAGGCTGATGGAGTGGGGAATGATTGTGATCCGGGAGTCGGGAAAGGCATTGAGGCTTACGATGGAATCGAGAACGGCTTGTTCCTCGGGGGTGGGGGCGTAGCCTTTGTCGATCTGTTCCAAAAAAGTCCATAAGGTTTCGAGGTCGTCTGTACTGTGAATTTCATTGGGGAGTTGTAGCATATTTGTGTCCTCCTTGGTGAGTGGGAGTGTCATTCTTGCAGCCAGCGGTGGTGGGAGCTGGTGGCTAGGGCTTGGAGCTGTTGGCTGAGGGCTTGGCGGCAGTGGTTGCAGGTGGGGCAGTCCTTGTAGTGCTGGCACAGGGGGAAGTCCGCAAGACCCCGGTTGCGGAGGATGCGATAGGGTAGGGACAGCTCCCTGCCCATGACGGGACAGTATTTGGAGATGGTGGCATAGATCAGTTCCATAATGATGACCTTTCCTTGAGAAAAGAATGCCTTTGCACTGTCGCTGTAGGCAAAGAGTGCCTTGCACAGGTCTAAGAGGCTGCCGGTCTTTCCGTTGGCATAAGAGTCAGCACTGTATCTTAGGGTGCAGGATACCGGGGTATCGCCTTCATAGATTTGTACAGAAACTACGGTGCGAAGCTCTGCCGCAAGAAGAACATCTGCGGTAAAGGCATAGAGTCCCATAGCCTCGTTGTACAGCTCGGGTCCCTCCAGAACCACCGTCTTGGTGGCTCCCGTAAGATCTTGGTAGGTCATATGGGCAGTGAGCTTGGACAGGGCTCCTGTATAGCCTACAGAACGGTATACAAAGCGGAGCATAACCTTAGATTCCAGGTTCAGCGCCTTACCTGCCCATGTAATAGGGGCATTCTCCAGATCCTCCAGCACTCTGTTGGTGCTTCCAAAAGTCACTGCATCTATATCAGACAGATAGAGCTTATTATCCTCCGTCATACGGGCATCTGCAAGGCTGTCTGTGCTATAGTTCTTAAAGAGCTGTGCCTTAGCACCATAGCGGAGCAGGTCTGCACAGAGGGTCTTCAATTGATCTGTTGCCGTTTCCTTCCCCAATTGGGAATAGGCATAATCTGCAATACTGTATCTGTCCGCAGGAGAGTAGTATTCCCTGCCATCCTTGGTTCCGTAAAGTACGGAGGTCAGTTCTGTCGTCATATGAACCGCAGTTAACCCGTCCAGGGCGAAATAATAGAACAGATCCTTCTTTTCGGGCAGTAGGCGGCTGACCTGTTCCACACCGTTTTCTTCCATATATCGGCATTCCACATAGACCGTATCCAAGTCGAAGCCCTCCAGGACCTCGTGGGGAACTGCAAAGTTTACGGAAATGTCACTTGCCAGGTTCAAAGAATGATTCAATTTGAGGGCAGGCTCCTCTACCGGCTCCTTGGCTCCCTCCACAAAGCGGATATAGTCTACGGTGATCTTGCCTGTGGTATTCCCCTTCACATTTCGGAAGCGGAAGCCAAATGCCTGCAAGTTCCGGGCTCCCTTGAGATTCTCTGTTGCAGGAATGGACAGGGTCACATATTCCCCGGGAGTATAGGAATATGTGGTATACATATCCGTTGCACCCCGGTAAACCCCGTCTTTCTCGTAGTAATACTCAAAATAGACATCCGGTATTTTCCCCGTAGGGACCTGACAATTTTCAACCTTAAAGCGGATCTCAACATGATCCACATAGGATGGATCATAAGACAGTGCGCCAAAGCGACTGTCCGTCTTGGTGGGAGCCTTGCCGTAGGCGCTTGTCAGCTTCAACCAGGGACCGTAGACCTCGCTCCCGGAGGAGCCGCTGTAGAGCTGACCTACCTGTAAGGTTAGGGTCCCGGCTGTATTGTTAATGGTAAAATCTGAAGTGGTGTCCGTATATCCCGTTGCCCAATAGCCACGCCCCCACGTGCCGTTGGAGGTCATATCAAAGTTCCGATATTGATACACAGGATCCATGTAGCGGTATTTGTCCGTATCGGTATTGGAGAAGTCAAAGAATAAGCCACCCTCAAAGTGCCGGAGATCACCGCAAACACAGCTACCCTTGTCGTAGCTATGGTCCACTCGGATCTCCTCGCCGCAGGAGGTGCAAATCTGACAGTGGGTACCGTCGGGATACACTGTATAGGGCTGACCCGCCAATTTATGGTCACAGGGCTCTGCCACCATGAGCAGGCAGGTAGGCAGGAGTCTCGGCCCTGCTTCATCAGAAGGAGAATTCTGCAAAACCAGATCTCCCGTATTATTATA
>JAFOZC010000145.1 GCA_017391305.1 Oscillospiraceae bacterium
AGCTCTTGGCTCTCCCGACGGTCGAGCTGGCGCGAAGCGGCTGAGAGGGCTCACCGCACCGATTCTACCCACAGACTATCCATAGAACCACCGCACCGATTCCACCCACAGACTATCCATAGAACCACCGCATCGATTCCTCTACCGAACCAATCCCATCCCGTCTTCGTCCCGTAGGGCCGAGCAATGCTCGGTGCTATGAGGTCTGAACCTAACCTGTTTCCCTTTGGTGACGGGTGGCGATCAACCTACTCTGTCGCCGAGCAATGCTCGGTGCTACGGGGGGTGAAGCTATGGTGCAAGAAATAGGAAGGGAACTTAACCACAGGGTGAGTTGACTCTATGAGGCGGTCATAGACTTCCGGTATTTTGGGTGCTACAATAAGGACACAACAAAACAAGGAGGAAATACATTATGAATTGGAATATTGGCGCAAAGATCAAAGCCCTGCGTTTGGCAGGCTCTATGACCCAGGAACAGTTGGCGGGAAGACTGGGGGTCTCTCCTCAGGCGGTTTCCAAATGGGAGAGCGGTACGAATATGCCGGATATCCAGCTCCTGCCGGATCTGTCTGTGATTTTCGGGGTCAGCATTGATGCCCTCTTCGACATGACCGATGACAGCCGTATGGAACGCATCGGCAACATGATCGATGCTGTCCACTTCCTCGGTGAGGAAGACTTCCGCAATGCGGAAAGCTATTTGAAGGATTGCCGAGAGAAAGAAAGCATGGAGGGCAACGCTACCCTTCTTCTGGCTCGGCTTTACAACAAGCGTGCCGAGGAATACAGGGAGCTTGCTTCCCCTCTGGCGAAAAAGGCTCTGGAGCTTCTGCCGGGAACAAAGGCCGCACACAATGCGATTTTTGACGCAGAGAACGGCCCTTATTCTGACTGGAACTTCACCAATCACCATGGCCTGATCGCTTACTACAAGCAGGTGGTCAAGGAACATCCCGAGGACATCCGAAATTATTTCTGGCTCTTGAAGCTCCTCATTTCCGACGGCCGCACCCAAGAGGCCAGAGTTTACGCAGAACGGATGAAGAAGGTGGAGCATTCCTACCACTACGAAATGTTCATGGCTGAGATCTGCAAGGAGGAATGTGACCTGCCCGCGGCTCTGGAGTGGTGGCAGAAAATGACAGAGCACAGCCCGGAAAAATGGGTGGTCTGGGCAGAATATGCTTCCTGTATGGCAAAGCTCTGCCGTTATGAAGAGGCGATCACCAACTACCGCAAGGCCATGACCATGCGTCCCAAGCCCCGTTTCACGGACTGCGAGAATGCAGTGTCCCAGATCTACGAGATCTTGGGCAATATTCCCGCCGCCATTGAAATGCGTAAGGAGGAGCTCCGTGTGGTCCGAGAGGATTGGACAACGGAAGGGGAATGGACGGACAGTATCTACAGGGAGATCCACCGCTTGGAGGAGCTGCTGTAATATCATGAGGGCTTCGGAAAGGGCAGACTCTTTCGGGATACCCGATTGACTTTTGGAACAAAGGCTGATATACTGACTCTGTTGAGAATATGTAGAGACATCTGTAACGGAATGTTTCGGAAAGAGACGAGCCTATGAATAAAGTATGCACAGCTCTGCTTTGTATCTCCCTGATCCTGCTGACTCTGACGCTTAGTATTGCCCTCCCGATTTACATACGGCCTTTTTACTATATGCAGATCGAGGAGCTTGGCATCCCGGAAAAGACGGGCTATGATAAAGAGACGGTGAAAGCCGCCTATGACCAGGTGCTGGATTACCTGACCCTGCCGGGGAAGGAATTCGGAACGGGGGTATTTCCCTACAGTGAGGAGGGAAAGTCCCACTTTGAAGATGTCAGAGGCTTGTTCGTGCTCAACGGAAGTGTCCTGCTAAGCGCGCTGGCTGTGACAGCGATCCTCTTGTGGTGCAAGAGGAAGGGGTACTTCCGCCCGTCCCGTCCTTTTGGGAAACACTATTTGCTTAGCTGTGGCGGTGGAACACTGCTGTTCATGGCAGTGCTGGGTGCGGTGGCTTCTGTGAATTTTGAGAAAAGCTTTGAGGTTTTTCACCATATCTTCTTCCCGGGAAAGGATAACTGGATCTTCTCGGCATCCGAGGATGGGATCATTTTGGCCATGCCTATGGAGTTCTTCCTCCGCTGTGGCCTGCTGTTCCTGTGTGGCGCTGTGTCCATCAGTCTGGCAATGTGCCTCCTTGGGAGACAGCGGGACAGAAGGGGGAAAAAGGGCGCTTCTGCCGAAGCTCTCGCCAATACATTGAAGAACTAAACAGTGAAGCATCCCACAGCCATACCCGATCATCGGGAGGGGCTGTGGGATGCTTCTGTTTTCTCAATATTTCTTTTGACTTGCATAGCCGCAGTGACGGCAAAGGGCTTCTTGGGGGTGGCGATTTTGGAGGGAGCGCTTCAGAGCCTCGGCTCTTGGGGAACGGAGGATCTCCTCTAAGTCTTGGGTGAAAAGATTCCCCAGAGGGATATTCCCCTCCGCATCCAGACAGCAGGGGACGACGGTGCCGTTGCAGAGGATGCCAAGCTGATCTCTCAGACCGTAGCAGCCGTAGGAGCCTTCCTGCAAAGGGGCCTCCGGGTCAGGCCAGTCAAAGCGTTCTCCCCATTCCAGAAATACACGGTTGCTCAGACGGGAGCCGGAATAAGTATCCTTCCATTCCCCCGGGAAGGCGGTGTGCATGGCAGAGAGGATCTCTTGGTTCAGCCGATCCTCGCCGCCTTGATTCCACAGGCGCATAACAGATAGGATGCCTCTTTGTGAGGCTTCCTGACAGAAGCGGAAACAGCCTGCCAGATAGTCCTCTAAACTGCTTCCCATTGCGTTGACCTCGTAGCAGTGGAGAGAAATACTGACCTTATATAAATTCTCTGCCTGCAAAAGAAGCTCCCGAAGCTTGGGAAGGAGGGTGCCGTTGGTGGTGAGGATGACCTTGAAGCCCAGATCCTTGGCGGTGGAGAGAAGCTGACCCAGCTCCGGGTGGAGAAGGGGCTCTCCCATAAGATGAAAGTATAAAAATTCCACCTTTCCCTTGAGCTTCCCGGCCAGAAGGCGGAATTCCTCCACGGAGAGGAATTTTTTCTGCCTCTTCGTGCCGTGACAAAAGCTGCAGGAAAGATTGCAGACATTGGTGATCTCCAAATAAGCCTTCTTTAACATAAACGATCTCTTTTCTTCCGTTTTTCAAAAGTATATCACAGGGGGGAGAAGAAGTAAAGGCATCGGGGACGGAATTCCCCGAAAGTGAGACTTGATTTTCCCGAATTTATCTGTTACAATGCCCCGTGGCGAAAATATGATCCTGAATTGCAATCGGATAGAGGGGGATTTTCTGCAATTCGGCAGTTTTTTTCGGGCGAAGCCGCCCCTGCGGATGCAGGTACTCCTGTTCTGACCGGATACGGAAACCGAACAGCCCCATAAACCGCAATTTCATTGTGTAGCTGACCTGTTAAATTGTAGGGGCGAAGCTGTGTCTTCGCCCGAAAGGCTACCGAATTGCAGAAAGCATCGAACCATCCAACTGCACTTCAAACTCACACTGCCCCGGGCGATGACATGGCATCGCCCCTACAGGATATTACGGAATTCGACAGATCATTCATTGCAAACAGACCCATAAACCGAAATGAATCCCTCCCCCGACACCCACCGCACCCTTGCCTCTCCCTCCGTCTACCGATGTCCACCGCACCCTTGGCTCTCCCTCCGGGAGAGCTGGTGCGAAGCGCCTGAGAGGGATCACTGCACCGATTCCACCTACAAGCTATCC
>JAFOZC010000146.1 GCA_017391305.1 Oscillospiraceae bacterium
GGCCATATGAGCCTTCACCGAGCAGATACTTTTTTGCAATTGCTATTTTCCATTCTGCACTATATTTCGGCTTTGACATAGTAAATCCCCCTAAAATAGACTTTGGATATTTCCATTGTCTACTTTAGGGGGATCATACCATGGATCTCACCGCCTTGCAGGGGAACGTTTTTTATGTCTTTACCGCTTAGATGCTGTGGAATTTAGGGTGCAAAGTAAGCCTTTGCAGAATCGGAGTAAGCAAACAGGCACTTACACAGGCTCAGGAGCTTGCCGCTCTTGCCGTTGCCGTAGTTGTCGGCGCTGTAGCACAGGGAATCGGAGATCTGGGTCTCACCCTCATAGACCGCCGCCACCATAACAGAGCGAAGCTCTGCGGCAAGGAGACCGTCAAAGTCGAAGGCATAGAGATTCTTGGAGGCCTGATAGACCACAGGATTCTCTACATAAGTAACGCAGAGCTTGCCGCTGTGATCTGCATAGCTGACTCTCAGCCGCAGGGCGGAAATATCCCCGGTGTAGCCGGTAGCATCGAATACAAAGCGAACCACGACCTTGGACTCCAGATTCAGAGCCTTACCTGCCCAGATGACCTTCTCAGCGGAGATGTCATCCATAATATCATTGGTCATGCCGAAGGTCACGGTCTCTGCATTGCTGAGATATGCTCTGTCTGCATCGGTCATAGCACCGTCAACGGGGCTGTCGGTGCGATAGCCCTTGTAGCTCTGGGCGGCAGTGCCGTAACGGAGGAGATCCGCACACAGAGTCTTCAGGCTGTCTGTTGCATTGGCCTTGGAAAGCTGAGAATATGCATAAGCGGCAACGCTGTAGCTGTCCTTGGCAGACATATAGACCTTGTCGCCCTTTTCCATATAGAGAATGGCATCTACCGTGTCACCCATCTGCACCGCAGTGATGCCGCTCAGGGTGAAGTAATAGTAGTCTCCCTTTGCCTCGGGGTACAGCTTCACGGTCTTGGTGCCTGTGAGGGTATTGCCGTTGTACTGAGGCAGAGTGCATTCCATATAGTAATTGTCATAGCCTGCCAGCAGGGAGGCAGAAACCGCATAGTTCACGGAAATATCGCTTGCCAGATTCAGGGTGTGCATGATCTTGACATCGGGAAGGATCACTGCGCCGGAGGCATCGGCACCGCACAGTGTACAGCCGTTCTCGGCAAACACGTGAGCTGCGGGGGCAAGGGTCTTATTGCAGCGCTCACAGTGTCCTGTGTGGGTTCCGTCACCGTTGTCCGTGTAAAGATAGCTGTGTCCCAATCTGGGAAGCACCTGCTGTTGGAGCAGGATCACACCGCAGGTACTGCACTTCTCACCCTCACTCAGACCGGAGCTCAGACAGGTGGCTGCCTTGCCGGGGATGATCTCCTTCTGATGTCCCGTGGGAGCAATGACCTGCTGAGGCACCAGAACGGTACCGCAGACCTCACAGTGACTGCCCTCGGTCTTACCGGCCGCCGTACAGGTAGCGGCATAGCCGGCATCGGTGACAGCCTTGTGTCCCAGAGCAGGGATCTCGGACTGCTGGGCAAAGACCTCACCGCAGGTACTGCAGTAGCTTCCCTCGGTCAGGCCGGCTTCCGTACAGGTAGCGGGCTTGCCCTGAGAATTCACCAAGCTGTGTCCCTTTGCCGCAATGGGAGTACAGCCGCTGAGAACCGTGTCACAAACAGCGCACTTCGTACCGGCGCTTATGCCGTCCTCTGTGCAGCTTGCAGGGATCTGTGCCACAGAAACCGCCTTGTGCTCTGCCTTGGGGGTGATCGCATCGTAGCTCATACCGCAGGAGCAGCTGTAACGGGTGATGCCCTCTTGGGCGCAGGTAGCTGTCCGGATCACTTCTGCGGTATAGCTGTGGCTGTGGGTCATGGTGCAGTATACGGGACGGGAAGTGCCGTAAAGCACATCGGTGAAGCTGT
This sequence comes from Oscillospiraceae bacterium, assembly GCA_017391305.1. Classification (GTDB taxonomy): domain Bacteria; phylum Bacillota; class Clostridia; order Oscillospirales; family Oscillospiraceae; genus JAZOXB01. Next base: position 1,940 of record JAFOZC010000146.1, read on the forward strand.
TGCCGGTGGAGGAGGTCTCCATCATGACCACACCGTTGGCCCAGTCGGGAGTGCCGGTGACATAGAAGCCACAGGAACGGAGCTGCTGGGGAGACAGAACATTGGTATCGTCATAAATGGTGACGGTCTTATAGTCGGAGGAATAGACCACCGTGTTGTAGTTGGTGAAATCCGCATAGCTCTTGGACTGAGCCGTCTTGTTCTTGTCAAAACGCAGGTCTCCCATCAGGGTGAAGCGCACACCCTTGATATTCTGGGAAGAAGAGCTGGACAGGGTCATATTGGCCATATCGAAGGTCAGCAGATTCTTATCTGCATGGTAAGTACCTGCGGCCATGGACATGGTAGCACTCTGGAAGAAGGCAACACCAAGGATGTCACCGCCGTAATTTTCGTCATCATTGTTGATCTCACGGGCCAGCTTCATAGCCTCCTGAACATCGTTGTACAGAGACTTGCCGGTACCCCATGCACCGTCGGTGGGTCTGCCGGAATCCATGGTCTGATAGGCCTGAAGTCCGGGAACCACATTACAACCGACAGCGGCCGCCTGACGGCTGAGATCCGCAACCCAAGAAGAGGGCATCTCAAACTCAACGGCATAGATCATGGGGGTAATATAGTCCACATAGGGAGCCATGTGCTGGGGAGACTGGCCGTAGGTACCCCGGAAGCCATCATCCTCCAAGGCCTCGGGCATGAGGGCAGCTGTCAGGAGCTTGTCCCCTGCATTTTCCTTCATGAGCTTGACAAAGTCTGTAACGGTGTCAATACGCATCTGCGCAACCGCCTTACAGCCAATGGCGACATCGGAATTGTCGTTGAGCAGAAGAGCCTCCGCAAAATTGGGGCCGGTGGGAGTATAGCCGCCGGACTTGATGTAGGTATAGGCGGTATAGCTCTGGCCGCCGTTGTAGCCCGCAGTGGTCTTGGTCTCATGCCGGTACTGATATTCACCGCTGACACACATAGCCTGAACTGCGGCATTCCACTGGTCGTGGGTGATGCCGTACTTGGTCAGCATCAGGTCACGGGCTTCCATGCCCCAGTCGTAGAACAGGCCACCGTAACGGATGGTGTCCAGATGGATACCGGCAAGACCGCTGATACCGGCAAGCTGCTTGACAAGGTTGACCATGTAGTTACGGTATGCAGCCTTACGGAGGTTGACATAGCCATGGGGAAGGTCATCACCGGAGGTGGCATTCCATTCATAACCGCAACGGAAGTGGAAATAATTGGCGCTGGAGTTGCTCTTCAGGAAAGCATCATCACGGGCTGCCATGATCCATGCATGAACGCGGATGCCGTAAGACTTGGCGGCGCTAATGGCAGTATTCAGAGCAGAGGTGTTGACGGAACCTGCAGTACCCTTGATCAGAAGGTACACATCGGTAACGCCAACCTTGGCATAATGGGAGAACAGGGTGGATGCACCGTATTTGCTCATGGTGTCATTCCACAGCCACATGCCCACGATGCCGTCGTCTAATTTGGCGGCACGGGGAAGGGGCTTGGGCTCCTCGCTGTCCTCTGCACCCATAACAGGGAAAGCAAAGAGGCCGAGGATCATTGCCGCACAAAGCAGCAAGGCAAGAAAACGGGAGGTGCGAACAGTGTGTTTCATAATAAAGCTCCTTTCTTTATTTCCCTATCATTTTAACCAAAGAAAGGCAGAAAGTCAATGACCTGCGGCAGATTCTCTTATCACCTTTCGGGGATTCTTTTAGCGTTTTCAACGGTTCTGTCCACGGAAGTATGCACCTTGGCCCTTCGGGAAGAATGCTCCCCCTCCCCTGTACGGAGGACGCCAAAGCAACGCAGACCGAAACAGCTCTTCACCGAAGTCCTCTTCCCCTATGGTCCCCGTCCCTCTAAGCCCCAAAAAAGGGGGCTAAGGTCGGCTCAAAGGCCAAAGGCTGCCCTTTCTTCCCTTTTTCCCCTTTGCAGGAAAACTTTCTTCAAAAGGTTACAAATTGGTTAACAATAATCCGCCGCACCCTTGTCAATTGACAAAGTTATAAACATTATGCACAGGTTTATGCACAGGCGGAAAAGGATTGATAATACTGGACTTCCACCATTCGACAAAATTTCAGCCCCTTCGTTTTTTCAATTTCTTTCTTTTGGCAAAGTGTCTGGCTGTTGGTGCCTTGGCAACTGTCCAACAGCTGGTTGATGTGCTTGTTCTGTACGCTGCGTTTGGCAGAGGCGCGCAGGTGGAATCCAAACTGACGAATGAAATTACCC
>JAFOZC010000147.1 GCA_017391305.1 Oscillospiraceae bacterium
ACTAATATTTATGAAAAAGTATTTACATATATGCATCGATATTTCGATCGATCCCTTTGCGGAACCGGTTTGATCGAAATACCAATTTCTAATAAAACGGATGAACCGTTTTATTATGCCAACCGTAAGGGGCATGGCGGCAAAGCCGCCAAGAAATAACCTGTAATACTGTTCTTGCCGCCGAAGGCTAAGCAGGATATTTATCCTGCAATAAAATGGTTTTCAAACCATTTTATCAAGAAACAGTATTATAAAAAAAGAAACCGCAGAGCTTGGACTGCGGTTTCTTGGTTGGGTATTAGAGAAGGATGCCGGTGAAGGCTTGGGTGGCTAAGTAGAGGCCGAAGGCGGTGATGATGGGGGCGGCTTTGGCATTGGGGCCTGTGGAGAGGCGGTCTGCCATAGAGCGGAAGACCCATGTCGTCAGGGCAAAGGTGATGCCTCCGATGACAGCCGTCTTCCAACACTCGGCGAAGGGAACATAGCCCGCTGCGGCAGGGAGGAGACCGAAGCTCAGTACCCCAAGGAGGGTAATGCACACATAGCAGCCCTTTGTACCGGGAGCCACGTAATACTCTGCCAGAAGGGCGATCAGGCTCAGGAGGACCATATTGGGAATATTCAGCTCAGGCAGGATCACTGCGGGAGCGAAGGTTCTGAACAGAACCACAGCTGCCATAGCCAGGGCCAGAACCAAAGCCAGAGCGGTATTCAGGAAATAGGATCTATCTTTCATAGCTTAACCTCCCCAGGAAGTTGCACCGGAGTCTGCATCGGCTCCGGTCACATAGGCGACAGCGGAATTCACGCTTCGGGCAATGGCCTTGGAGGTGACGGTGGCACCGGTGATGCCGTCTACGTAGAGGGTATCTTCGGTGCTTGTTTCCTCACCCGTTGCGCCGCTGAAGGCATCTGCCCCGGAGGTGCCGATGGAAACATTGCCGTTGGTGTTCAGGAACTGTGCCAGGAATACATGATCGGACAGCGCCTCTGCGCCGAGGCCGAAGGTCTCAGACAGCTTGGTGACCACCAGACCCGTGACCTTGCCACTGTTGCGGACACCGATGAGCATGGTGATCTCTCCGGCATATCCTTGGACAGCGGTTTCGATGACATAGCCGTTTTCTGCCTTATGGACGGAACGGATGTTGGCATCCTCCCCACTATAGGCTTCTTCTGTAAATTCCCCACTGCCGGGAAGCAGGGTCTGCATGTGCCAGAGGAGGTTTTCCTCTGCTTTTTTCTCTGCCACAGAGGCAAGTCCCAGGGACAAGCCCAGAAGGATCGCCCCGGAAAGGAGAATGGCAAGAAGGGGGATCAGGATATTCTTTTTCATGCTGCTTTCCCTCCTTTTTTCACACCGAAGGGCTTGGGCAGGGTGTAACGATCCAGCGCCCAAACCAGAGCATTCATAAGAAGAATGGCATAGGTGACCCCTTCCGGGAAGAGGCCGAAGTAGCGGAACAGCACTGTGAGAATGCCACAGCCCACACCGTAGAGGAGCTGTCCCCAAGGGGTGGTGGGGGAGGTGGCATAGTCCGTTGCCATGAAGATGGCGCCCAGCATAAGTCCGCCGGACAGGAGGCTGTAAAGCATCCACTGCAGGGGGGCATCGGTTTTGTGGAAAATCAGCGTGACCACTGCCACGGTACCCAGATAGGCCAGAGGAATTCTTGCAGAAATCACCTTCCGCAGAACCAGATATACGCCGCCAAGGAGCAGAGCTAAGGCAGAGATCTCACCGATAGAGCCGGGGCAATTGCCGAGGAACATGTCAATGATGCTTTCCTCCGGAAGGGCCGGCATGACCATGTGGTGCAGGGGGGTTGCGGCAGTAACACCGTCTACCCCCAAGGCTGTGTAGCGAACCATAGCCACAGGGCATACAAGGAGCAGGAAGGCTCTTGCCAAAAGTGCGGGATTGAAAATATTCTGTCCCAGACCGCCGCAGAGAAGCTTTACTACCAAAATGGCAAAGGCACTGCCCACCGCCCCCAGCCAATAGGGTACGGTAACGGGAAGGGTCATGGCAAGAAGCAGGCCGGTCACCAGACAAGAACAGTCGATCACGGTATTCCTGCTCTTGGTCAGCAGGCTGTAGAGATATTCCGTAGCCAAAGCAGAAGCAAGGCAAACACCGCAGACCGCCAAGGAGCGAACCCCCAGAACGAAGCATCCCACCGCAAGAGCGGGGAGCAGGGCGATCACCACATCCAGCATCAAGCGGCTACTGCGGAAATCTCCACGGATATGGGGAGAGGAAGCGACGGATAATTTCATTTCTTATTGGCCTCCCTTACAAGTTTCTTGCCCTTGCGGAAGGTCTCTGTCAGAGGCAGCTTCCCGGGGCAGGTGAAGGAACAGCAGCCGCACTCGATGCAATCCAAAATATGGAGTCGGTTCAGCTCATCGGTTCTCTTGGCATTGGTAAAGCGGTAGAGGTACAGGGGCTGAAGCTTCATGGGGCAGACCCCAACGCACTTGCCGCAACGGAGGCACACGGGGTTCTCTGCCGCACCGTTGAGATCCTTGAGAAGGCAGAGGATGGAGTTGGTGGCTTTCACCACGGGAACTCGCAGATCGCTCTGCGCCACACCCATCATAGGGCCACCGCTGATGACACGCTCCGTACGGTCATGGAGTCCTCCGGCGGCTTCCACCAGATCATGGAAGGAGGTACCGATGGGGACAATGAAGTTCTGGGGCTCGGAAATAGCCTCTCCGGATACGGTGACGATACGCTGGGTCAAGGCCTTGCCCAGACGGACCGCACGGTAAATAGCGGCGAAGGTAGATACGTTGAAGACCGCACAGCCCACACTGACAGGAAGCTGTCCGGGGCATACCTCACGCCCTGTCAGGGCTTGGATCAATTGTTTCTCCGCTCCCTGGGGGTAACGGGTAGGCAGAACCGCCAGCTCGATGTCGGGATAGCTTCCCAGAATGCTGTGGAGCTTCTCGATTGCTTGGGCCTTATTATCTTCTACAGCCAGAACCAAACGGGAGGGCTGTAGGAGCTCTTTCAGGATCGCCATGCCCTCTAATACATGCTCCGGCTCTGTACGCAGGAGAGAGTCGTCGGCGGTAATGTAGGGCTCACATTCGCAGGCATTGGCAATCAGGGTATCTACCTTGCCCATAGCGGACAGCGCCTTCACGTTGCCGGGGAAGGCGGCGCCGCCCATGCCCACGATGCCCGCATCCCGAATGGTATGGAGGATCTCGTCCTTGGACTTGGGGATCGCCATGGTGCAGAGCTCGTTCCGGAAATCATTCTCGATCACCACTGCAAGGCACTTGCCCAGAGTGGGGTGGGGGCGCTCCTCTATGGCAAGAACCTTGCCGGATACAGAAGCGTGGACGGGAACACACAGTCCCTCGCCGTCACCGATGCGCTGGCCTATCCGTACCCTGTCGCCCACCTTTACCAAGGGGGTACAGGGCGCACCGATGTGCTGTTGCATGGGGATCACCGCTTGCTTTGGCGCAATGGTGTGGAATTCCGTTGTTTTTGTGGACATTTCCTTGTTATATTTGGGGTGGATGCCGCCAAAAAACAAATGTTTCATGCTTTCACCTCAATTTCAATTTATGTTCTGATCAGCTCTTGGAAGCCGGGGCTGTAAAAGCGTTCTCCCCGGGCATTGATCCAGAAAGCTACTGCTCCGTATTTGTCCAAAAGCTTCTGTCCCTCCTCTTGGGGAAGGAGGAAGAGCGCTGTGGAAAGGGCATCGGCGATCCCGGAGTCCTCCCCCACCACCGTCACGGAGCGCCAGTAGTGAGAGGGCTGTAAGGTGTCGGGATCAATGATATGGTGGTAGAGCTTGCCCTCTACCGTATAAGCTCGCTGATAGTCACCGCTGGTCACTACGCTACCCTTGGTAATATTCAGAGTGTGGAGGTACTCGCCTCCGTCCGGGTTCTCGATGCCGATGACCCAGGGGCTTCCCTCCGCATTTTTGGCACCGGTGGCACAGACATTGCCTCCCACACTGATGAGGAGTCCCGTAGGTGCGGCTTCTGCCACACGCTGTACCGCCCAGCCCTTTGCAACGGCTCCCACATCTAACTTTAGGAGCGGATCTGCAAAGTACACTGTGGAGGCGGCTTCATCCAAGATCACGTCATCAAAGTCGCAGTGCCGAGATGCTTCCTCCAAGGCTTCCCGAGAGGGAAGATAGGCATTGAGGGGATCCTCCCGACCGTCACTGCGAGCCTCATGCCACAGGGACAGAACCGCACCCATTGCGGCATTGACCCTTTTCCCCGTACCGATGTAAAGCTCCTTGCAATCAGCCAGAAGATGCAGGATCTTTTCGTCCACCTTGACAGGGCCTTGGGCGGCAGTGTCATTGAGGGTCTTGAGATTGACCTTGCCCTCGTAGCTGTCATAGATATCGAAGAGCTCATGATAGATCAGAAGCTCGTCATGGATCTTTTGTGCCTTTTCCCGAAAGGCCTCCTCGCTTTCCGCCCTGCCTACGATAGTAGTCAGAGTATCAAAAAGCGTGAGAAAGGTGGCGGTGTACTGCTTCTGCGTGCTTTCTTGGGGAAGCAGGGTACTGCAACCGCAGAGCAGAAGGGATATGGCCAGAAGAAGAGCGATCAGCGCTCTCATGCCGCCAGCGCCTTCTGCACCAGAGCCATGAAGCCTCCTATTGCAATGGTCACGGAGCTTGCCAGATCTGCCTCGGCAGGTGCGGTCTTCTCGTTAACCGCAATGCCGCCTACTTCATCCGCAGTTTTTCCGCAGACATAGGCCGCAAAGGAAGCTGCCTGTGCATCCCATTCCGCAATGGCTCCGCCCCAGGCTACCATGCCGTAGTTCTCGCCCAGTTGGTTCTTCGTCAGGAGGGGAGCGGTCAGATCGGTAGTGATGGTGCCGGTAGCGTCAAACTCGACCTTTGCCTGAAGAGAGTCGATCAGGCAGGAGGTGATGATGCCGTCCTTTTCTGTCAAAGCGGTAGCATCTACCGTAAGCTGAGCGCTTCCGTTCTTCTCTGCCTCTGCGGAAGCGGCCTCCATAGAGGGGCAAGCCGCCAGCTTCAGGGTATCGCCGCTCTGTGCGCCCAGATGCTTTGCATTGGCAACAGCGGCCTCGATGGCGGAGACATAGCCTCCCAGATAGATGGTAGCCATAGTGGCAAGGTCAGTTCCCTCAGGGGCTCTGCCCTGCTCGTTCACTGCGCCGTTGCGAAGCTCCTCCACCGTCTTGCCCACTGCAAAGGCGGCAAGAGCCGCGGCCTGTTCGTTCCACTCATACTTCGCACCGCCCCAGGCAACCATGCCGTAGGCTTCGCCCAGCTCGTTTTTGGTGGAAATAGGAGCAGCGGGGTCAGAGGTCACAGCGCCTGTGGCATCAAAGCTTGTCTTGGTCGCAATGCCGTCAATGATACAGTCACGAATGATCCCTTCCTCATCCACAAGGACCGCAACAAGAGTTACATCATAGTCTGCCAGAGAAGCATTTTCGCTCTTGGCAATACTGCAGGTAATGGCAAGGCCGGTTTTCAGAGCGCCTTCCTCTCCGACAGTAGGTTCTGCGGTGCTATCCAAGGTAGTCTCTGTGGGGGCGGTGGTGTTGTGATCCTCAGTGCAGTTGTAGACCACGGGAGTGCCTACACAGCCTGCCAGCAGGCAGAGAACCAGGCCAAGGCTCAATAGAGTCGCCAGTCGTTTTGTCATAAATGTTTTCCTCCAGTTTTTTGTTGTACATATCTTCACCCATGACCCCGTAAGGCCATAGGAAAAGTCCGTTTCAAATTTCGATTTATCGCTCTGTTCATCAATATTCCACCGCACCCTTGGCTCTCCCGACCGGAGAGCTGGCGCGAAGCGCCTGAGAGGGCTCACTGCACCGATTCCACCTACAAACTACCCACAGAACCACTGCACCGATTCCTTATACGAAACAGCATTCCTGCACGAACTGTCTGCACATCCCTCTCCCCCTCCCTTCGGGAGGTACCTCTCCCGGAGGGAGAGGCAAGGGCTGTGAGCAAACTTAAAACAGCTCGACAAATCGGAATTTTTGGGGTTTTCAGGATCTGTCCGTTGAGGGCAGGAGCTTGAGGATGCCGGAGGCGGCGGTGGCGGTGGCAAAGCCGGTGAATAGGGATACGAGCAGGAGATAGGGCAGATAGGCAAGAATGTACGGGCTTTGCATCAGAAGCATTGCCGCCAGGATCTGGCCTATATTGTGGGCGGCAGAGCCCAGAATGCTGATGCCGTAGACAGAGAAGCTCCTGATCCTTCCGCTAAGGGTCATGGTTCCCAGAGCCAACAGCCCCCCGGTCAGGGAGAACAGCAGACCGCTGATCCCTCCGCCGAAAACAGCTCCCATGATACAGCGCAGAAGTACAATAGGCAGGGCTTTCCCCGAACCCAGACGGTACAGCGCCACAAGGGTCACGATATTGGCAAGTCCCAGCTTGATCCCCGGAAGAGGGATCAGCAATTGCAGAGGCAGAAAGCGCTCTGTATAGGACAGGGCAAGAGCCAAAGCAATAAGGAGGGCGCAAAGGGCAAGACTTTTACTTTTCTTCATAACTCTACCCCACTGCGAAGTCTACCTCTCCCGTCCCTGTGATGCGAAGCTCCAGACGGTTAGGGAGACAAACGATGCTTTGTCCCGAACGGGAGATCCCCTTGGTATGAACACAATCCCCTCCGGGGCAGGTGCTTTCCCTTACATAAACCCTGCCGTTTTGGATAACGACGGTGTTTTGATATTTCCCGCCGATCTGCAACTCCCGATCACTGTGCAGGGGCAGCTCATAGATCAGCTCTCCTTCTTTCCAAACCTGCACCACAGCGTTTTCCTCCCCCTGCCTCGGCAAACACAAGACCAGCACCGCCGCCGCCAAGACAAGAACAAGAACCACTGCGATCCAGTCCCCCCTACCAAAAGAGAGATTTGGTTCTTTTTTCATAATACACTTCCGAAAATGTAAAAATATCGCACCAAAAGCCAAAGAATATCCAGCTTTCTGCAGATTATATCATATCTGATTTCAAAATAAAAGTAAAGAGTTTTCTTTTTCAGAGTTTCTTTTTTCCTCATAAAGATTTTTCCATAGGGTTGAAACACAGTACAAATTTTAACCAAGTTCGGTGATGGAGCGGACGAATTTGTGTGCTGTAATTGCCCACGCATCGCTTCAATTTAGTCATACAAAAGAAAATGACTAAATTGACTTGACCTTTGGCGATAATCAGTGTATAATAAATTGAGACTTCTAAAGTGGGGTAACACTATGCGTAACTATAATTACGAGAAAATTTATAATAAGCTCCTGACACCGGAGATCGTGCAACTGTTAGCGCAGATCCATGAACACAAGGGCGAACACGCAAAAGTGCAGGAGGATGAACTGACCCATTTGATCGAGATCGCCCGGATCCAAAGTACCGAGGCATCCAACCGTATTGAGGGCATTTATACTTCCGACGAGCGCTTGCAGAAAATCGTCAAGGACAAAACCACACCCCGCAACCGAAGTGAGAAAGAAATCGCCGGTTACCGTGATGTGTTGGCTACCATCCATGAGAGCTATGAGTACATTCCGGTCAAACCCGCCATGATCCTGCAGCTGCATCGGGATCTGTATAAGTTCAGCGGTATGAGCATCGGTGGCAGCTATAAGCCTTCCGACAATGTGATCAGCGAAGAAGATACGCAAGGCAACAAGCACGTTCGCTTCCAACCGGTAGCTGCTTGGGAGACTCCGGAAGCAATGGAGCGGTTGTGCCGAGCGTACAATGACCTCTGCAATAATGGACAGTACGATCCCTTGCTGATGATTCCCGTGTTCATTTTGGACTTCCTCTGCATCCACCCCTTTCATGACGGCAACGGTCGTATGAGCCGCCTGCTGACACTGCTTCTTCTGTACCGTGCCGGTTATCATGTGGGCAAGTACATCAGTATGGAAAAGCTGATCGAACGCACCAAGGAGGCTTATTATGATGACCTGCAGGAAAGCTCTGCACACTGGCACGAAGAGGAAAACAACTACATTCCCTTCGTGACCTATCTGCTGGGTGTCCTGCTTGCAGCTTACCGGGAATTCTCTGACCGGCTCAAAATCGTCAATGAGAACAGTCCCAAACCCAACCGTGTCCGTGACATCATCCATGATCACCTTGGTAAAATTACAAAGGCAGAGATCATGACCCGGTGTCCGGATATCAGCCAGACCACCATCCAGCGGGCGCTGAATGATCTCGTCAAGAGTGGAGAGATCCTCAAGATCGGCGGTGGCCGCTATACCTCTTATACTTGGAACAGGGAGATTGATTGATATGATTACAGGCGAACTGAAAAATAGAATTGATGGCTTGTGGGATATTTTTGCCGCAGGCGGTTTGGTGAATCCTTTGGATGTGATCGAGCAGATCACTTACTTGATGTTTATCCATGACCTGGACACTACCGACAACCTCCGTGCCAAGGAGAGCGCCATGCTGGGTCTGCCCTTCAAGAGCATTTTTGCGGACGAGGTGCAGGTAGGGGATAGAAGGATCGACGGTAAACAGCTAAAATGGTCTGTGTTCCATGATTTCGATGCCGGCAGAATGTATTCGGTCATGCAGGAGTGGGTGTTCCCCTTTATCAAGAACCTGGGTGGCGGCAAGGACAGCGCCTATTCCAAGTACATGAATGATGCCATCTTCAAGCTGCCTACCCCGCTGCTGCTGAGCAAGGTGGTAGACTGTCTGGATCAGATCTATGACCGGATGGGGAAGGTGAAGGACAGCGATATCCGCGGCGATGTCTATGAATATCTGCTCTCCAAGATCGCCCAGTCCGGTCTCAACGGCCAGTTCCGTACCCCTCGTCATATCATCAAGATGATGGTGGAGCTGATGCAGCCTAAGCCCGACTTTACAATCTGTGATCCCGCTTGCGGTACTGCCGGTTTCCTGGTGGCATCGGAAGAATATCTGATAGCTAACCACAAGAAGGAAATTTTCTTCGACCGGATCAAGAAGGATCATTTCCTGAACCATATGTTCTCCGGCTACGATATGGACCGGACCATGCTCCGCATCGGTGCCATGAATATGATGACCCATGGGGTAGACAGCCCCTTTATTGAATATCGGGACAGCCTGTCCGACCAGAACCCGGATAAGGAAAAGTTCGATCTGATCCTTGCCAATCCTCCCTTCAAAGGAAGCTTGGATGCAGATACGGTTTCTGCCGATCTTTTGAAGGTCTGCAAGACCAAGAAGACGGAGCTACTGTTCCTTGCCCTCTTCCTGCGGATGCTGAAGACCGGCGGCCGCTGCGCCTGTATCGTCCCCGACGGTGTTCTCTTCGGTTCCTCTACTGCCCACAAGGATATCCGTAAGGAACTGATCGAAAATAACCGTCTGGAGGCCGTGATCTCCATGCCTTCCGGTGTCTTTAAACCCTATGCAGGGGTTTCCACCGGCATCCTGATCTTCACCAAAACCGGACACGGCGGCACAGACAAGGTCTGGTTCTACGACATGACCGCCGACGGCTACTCTCTGGATGATAAACGCACAGAGATCAAGGATAACGACATCCCTGACATCCTTGTCCGTTTCAAGAACCGGGAATCGGAAGAAACCAGAGAACGGACAGAAAAATCTTTCTTCGTCCCCAAGAACGAGATCGTAGAAAACGGCTACGACCTCAGCATCAATAAGTATAAGAAGACCGAGTATAAGCCCGTGGAGTACCCCTCCACCTCCCAAATCCTCACCGACCTGCACGAACTGGAAATGCAGATCACGGCAGGTCTGGCCGAACTGGAGGGGATGTTGTGATGGTAAGATTGGGAGATGTTGTGAGAATTGAAGCATCTTCTCAAAAAACTGTAGGAGATAGATTTTGGCTACTCAATCTGGATATGGTTGAGCAGCAAACAGGCAATATTATCGACTACAACTATGTTGGAAAAGGTGCTTTGAACGGTTCAATAATCCAGTTTGATACTGGCTGTGTCCTTTACTCTAAATTACGTCCCAACCTGAACAAGGTAGTAATTCCAAGCCAAGACGGATTCGCAACATCTGAAATGCTTCCA
>JAFOZC010000148.1 GCA_017391305.1 Oscillospiraceae bacterium
GTATATGATGATAAAGAAAAAGAATTTGGGCATTACGAATATATTATTTGTAAGTACTCTTCTGCTGATTATACGTTGATTGCAAAAATGGCCATCCCTGACAAACATCCGTATCTTTGGGATGATATTAAAAAATGGATTACGGTATAAGACAAATAAAAGCCTCCCTTGTGTAAAGGGAGGTGGCAAAAATCTTTGATTTTTGACGGAGGGATTGCCGGTCGTCTGCAATTTACAATCCCCCGGTCTTTTTGCTTTGCAAAAATCCGGCCCCCTTTACACAAGGGGGCCTTTTTCTGTCCTTAAGAGTATGACCCTTAGAAGTGAGCTATATTTTTATAGAGAATATGATTACCTCTTTTTCTGGGTCAGGAATTTGTAGAGCTTGGCGACCATTGGTCTGAGGACGTAGTCCAACTGACCGACAAAGGCAAGGAACTGAGAATCGTAGCCCTGCTTGTACTTATGAAGACCGATCTTGGGATTATCCTCCTCGGGATAGCCCTCTACACCACGGAAATCATAGAGATCACAGCCAAGCTCGATCATGTCGCTCTGGATGGTCCACTGGAGAAGCTCGTTGGGTCGATCCTTGAAGCTGTCGGGGGTGCTGCAGCTATACATCAGGTTAGCCTTCTTGCCGTAATAGACCACAATGGCACCGGCTACCAGCTTGTCATTGAGGGAAGCAAAGTACAGTCTGGCATAGTCCCCCATTCCCTTCATAAGAAGCTCAAAATAAGCCTTGGATCTGGGGTGGAACTCGTTCTTGGCAGCAGTCTCTTCCATAAGTGCGGAGAAGATGGGAAGCTCATCCACAGTGCCACGACGGATCGTCACACCTCTGCGGACAGCCAAATTGACATTATAACGGGTACTGCGGTGGTAGCTTGCAAGCAAGGTCTCCGGGGTCTTATCCTTCAAGGAAAGCTGATAAACCAGTCGGGGCTGGAAAAGGGAATAATCCGAGGCCTGATCGATCTGAAAGCCCAAGCCTCTGCAATAATCGGCAAATTCCACATCATCCTCCGGGATCTCGGGATCTAAACGGAGAGTATAAGCACCACGCTTCTTACCAATGGCTTTGGCGGCATTGATAAGCTCTTCAAAGGTCTGTAGATCATCACGGTCACAAACAGGTCCCCGAGGCGCATAGAGCAGGCCGGAAATGCCGATACTGAGGGGACGGTACAGTAGTCCCATAGCGCCCTTGGCCTTGCCGCTGTCATCCTTGCAAAGAACACCGATCCATTCCCATTCCGTCTTTACCCGTCCCCAATAGGAGGTCTGCATAAAATGACCCTTGGGATGGGACTCGATAAACCGATCTACTTCCTGTGATTGGTTAATTCCAAAAATTTCAATCATAACAATCCTCTGTTTCTGTATTATATTTCCTGATATCTTTGAGGTCACTTCATTATATCATAGCTTCGGAATAATTTCAATTTATTTTTCCTGCTATCTTGACATTTCTTTCTTCATAACGTAAAATAAGAGTAACAAATATTCTGTGAGGAGGTATTCCCATGGCAGTTAGCAGCAAGTATATTTGGAGTGATCGGAAGCGTTATCTCGGCATGCCCCTGAGCTTCACCCGTTATGCCATGAGCGAGGATCGCATTTTCATGTCCATCGGTTTCTTCAGTGTCAAGGACGAAGAGGTTCTCCTATATCGTGTACGTGACATCAGTGTTGTCCGCACCCTCTGGCAGCGGATGTTCGGTGTGGGTAGCATTACCATTTCCTCCTCTGACAAGACCACCCCTACCATTGTACTGAAGAATGTGAAGAACCCTGTGGAGGTCAAGGAGCTGATCCACGAGAATGTGGAAGAGCTGAAGATCAAGCGCCGTGTCCGTCTGGGCGAGCTTATGGGCGATACCAGCATGCTGGACGAGGACGAGATGACCGAGGAGTTCATGGATTGATACGAATTTTTTACAGAAATCCGCTTGCATTGCAGGTGGATTTCTGTTATAATTTTTTTATCTACATATAGGAGGTATTACCTTGGAAACCTTATTTCAAAACCTGACCGTTTTCCTGGAACAGGACGGCTGGATGATGATGGCTATGTGGCTCATTGGCGGTATCCTCATCACCCTCGCTATTGTGAAGGATATGGAGCCCTCCCTGCTCCTCCCTATCGGCTTCGGTGCCATTCTCATGAACCTGCCCAATGCAGAGCTGGGCATTCTGGAGCTGTTGTATAATAGCGGTATTGCCAACGAGCTTTTCCCCCTGCTTCTCTTCATCGGCATCGGTGCCATGATCGACTTCGGCCCCCTGCTGACCAATCCCAAGCTGATGATCTTCGGCGCTGCGGCTCAGTTCGGTATTTTCTTCACCTTCTTCGCCGCAAGCTTCTTCTTTGACATCCGTGATGCCGCTTCCATCGCCATCATCGGTGCCGCAGACGGTCCCACCTCTATCGTTGTTGCCACCAAGCTGGGCAGTAAGTACATCGGTGCCATTACCGTTGCGGCCTACTCCTACATGGCTCTGGTGCCTCTCGTACAGCCTTTCATTGTCAAGATGCTAACCACCAAGAAGGAACGCATGATCCGTATGCCCTATGAGGCCAAGGATGTGTCCAAGACCACGAGAATTCTTTTCCCTGTTGTCATCACTGTTATCACCGGCATTTTCGCTCCCAGCGCAGTTTCCCTCATCGGCTTCCTGATGTTCGGTAACCTCATCCGTGAGTGCGGTGTCCTCAATTCCCTGTCCGAGACTGCTCAGAAGCAGCTTGCCAACCTCATCACCCTCTTCTTAGGCATCTCTATCGCCGCCAATATGCGCTATGACGCCTTCCTGACGAAGGAGACTCTGATCATCATGGGTCTGGGTCTGGTGGCTTTCATCTTCGATACCGCCGGCGGTGTTATGGTTGCAAAGTTCATTAACCTCTTCCTGCCCAAGGGCAAGAAGCTCAACCCCATGATCGGTGCAGCGGGTATCTCTGCCTTCCCCATGTCCTCCCGTGTGATCCACAAGATGGGACTGAAGGAAGATCCCAACAACTTCCTGCTGATGCACACCGTTGGTGTCAATGTTTCCGGCCAGGTCGCATCGGTCATTGCCGGTGGCCTTATCATGGGCCTGGTATACACCTTTATGTAATAGGAGGATAGAACTATGGATCCTATGATGCTTCACCTTGCAGAAGAGACCCTTAAGACCATTCCCGATCGCCACGCTACTATCAAAGAAGCCCTGCTCCTTATGGCAGAGGGCTGGGGCGGCATCTTCATCGTCGTCATAATTATGATGCTGTGCATCTTAGCCCTGA
>JAFOZC010000018.1 GCA_017391305.1 Oscillospiraceae bacterium
CACTGTGTTTTTTCCACCGAGTATCTTTATACTCGGTGGAAAGGTGCAAGATTTTTGCGGCAAAACCGCAAAAATCCTTGCACTTGAACAACGCATAACAGTCCTGAAAGCCTTGGCTTTCAAGGACATTTGCGTTGTTCAGTACACATTATTTTAACATAGAAAGCCCCTGACTGCAACGGTTGATTTGATGGGAATGAAAAAATACAGCCCCGATGGGAATCGGGGCTGTATAAGGATCGGAGCTTTTATGCCTGAGCGGCGGTGATGATGGACATCTTGTAGACCTCGTCGGCATTGCAGCCACGGGAGAGGTCGTTGATGGGGGCGTTGAGACCCAGGAGAATGGGACCGTAGGCTTCGAAGCCGCCCAGTCTCTGAGCGATCTTGTAGCCGATGTTGCCTGCCTCGATGCAGGGGAAGATGAAGGTGTTGGCATAGCCTGCAACGGGAGAGCCGGGGAACTTCAGCTGACCCACAACGGGAGAAACGGCAGCATCGAACTGCATCTCGCCGTCAATGGCCAGATCGGGAGCAAGCTCCTTGGCCTTTGCGGTAGCGGCCTGGCTGAGACCGACGGTAGCGCCCTTGCCGGAGCCCTTGGTGGAGAAGCTCAGCATAGCAACCTTGGGATCCATGCCGAAGAGCTGTGCGCAACGAGCTACGTCAACAGCAACCTCTGCAAGCTGGTCGGCGGCGGACTGTACCACGTTGCCTTCCTTATCCAGCTTGTCATTGTAGGAAATGTTAATGGCACAGTCGCCCATGCAGAGCATTTCCTCTCCGCGAACCATGATGAAGCAGGAAGAAACCAGGCTGGAGCCGGGCTTGGTCTTCACCAGCTGCAGAGCGGGACGGACGGTGTCGGCGGTGGAGTAGGTAGCGCCGCCCAGAAGAGCGTCAGCCTTGCCCATCTTCACCAGCATGGTGCCGAAGTAGTTGCCCTTGCTCAGAGCGGCACGGCAATCCTCTGCACTCATCTTGCCCTTACGGAGAGCGACCATGGTCTCAACCATCTCGTCCATGCCCTCGTAGGTGGCGGGGTCGATGATCTCCACACCCTCGATGTCAAAGCCACCCTTGGCGGCATTTTCCTTCACCACATTGAGCTCGCCAATGAGGATGGGGGTCAGGAACTTCTCTGCATTCAGACGGGCGGCTGCCTCCAGAATACGGGCATCGTGACCTTCCGTGAAGACGATCTTACGGGGGGTCTGCTTCAGTTGATCGATCAAACGCTGGAACATAATAAATTACCTCCAAAAAATATTTTTTGTAGAATGTCCTGTATATTATACTTTATCTACCCCTAAAAAATCAAGACTGAGCTTTTGATTTGAGGTGATTTCTATAAATTTTTCCGTCATAGGATGGGTAAAGCCCAGAGATCGGGCGCAAAGCTGCTGATGAGGCAGACCGTAAGCATCCTGTCCGTACTGGGGATCTCCCGCAATGGGAAAGCCCATATAGGCGCAATGTACCCGAAGCTGGTGCGTCCGTCCTGTCAGGGGCTGTAGCTCCAGATGGGCGCAACCCAGGCGCCGCTCTAAGACCCGATATCTTGTCCTTGCCTCTTTTCCGTCGGAACGGACACAGCGAAGAAGGCTGTCCCCACTTTTTCTGGCAATCGGTGCAAGGATGAGCCCTTCCTCCAAAGGGGGCTGTCCCACTACCAGAGCGTGGTAGAGCTTATGGAGCTGTCCCTGCAGAAGCTGCTGGTGCATCTTGCTGTGAACATGGCCGTTCTTTGCTAAAAGCACCACTCCGAAGGTATCCCGATCCAGACGGCTCACGGGATGAACCGCACAGGGCTGGCCGGTCTTTCGGTAATAGGAAAGAAGGTAGTTTGCCAAGGTCCCCGTATCCCTTGCGGGAGAGGGATGCATCATCATCCCCGGTGGCTTGTCGATGGCAATGAGGCTGTCATCCTCAAAGAGGATGGAAAGCTCCCCCTCCTGTGCAGGATAAACAGGATCCTCCTCGTCCAAAATGACCTCTACCAGATCACCGGGACGGACAATATAATTGGTACGTACACACAGGCCGTTGACGAAATATGCCCCTCGGTATTTCAGCCGTTTGACCAGAGTAGAGGACATGGCAAGCTCCTGCCGCAGGATGGGCAGGAGCTTTGCTTCTCTCTGTGAGATACAGGAGATCTTCATAGAGTTTCTTCCTCAAGGGTCTTGAGCCAGTAGCGCATGATGGCACGTCGGGTAACGATGCCGATGAAATCATTCTTGTCATCCACCACGGGAACAAAGTTCTGATCCGAGGCCTTCAGAAGCAGGCTCTTCATATCCGCAGTGACGGAAACAGGCTCATTGTCCCGTCTGTGGGCAATTTCCATAATATTATGGTCCTCGGCAGTTTGCAGACCGTCTCTGCACAGATTCTTCACTGCCCACAGCAGGTCACCCTCTGTCAGAGTGCCGCGGTACTGTCCGTTTCGGGTCAAAATGGGCAGAGCCGAAAAGCCGCATTGCTCCATCTTCTCCAGCGCCTGTCGCATGGTAAAGTCATCATATAAATAGGTACAAGTTGCTTTGGGGGTCAGAAAAAATAATAAGTTCAAAATGCTCAACCTCAATTCCTATGCTACAATAATGTAAAAATTTCTCATACCACATCCATTATACCATATGGATTTGGATTTTTGTATAAAGATTTTATGAATTTCTCTGTTGGCTTCCGAAAATTCTTCTCTGTTTTTTTGTCTATTATGAACAATTGGAGGGCAAGCCCCTCTTTCTCCCGAAGGGAAGCACTGTGTAAAGGTCTCGTGGGCCGGTTGGCAGCCGGGGCTTTCGGTTTACGGCTGCGGAAAGCTTCATTAGGGGCATACTGCGGAGGGATCGTAGGGAGAGTAGTCTTTTTTCTCTCCCCTGTGGTTGTTTTCTTTCCAGAGAGGCAGGAAAAGGGGAAAATCTGCGGAATATTTCCGAGGTGGTGGGGCTTGCTTTTTGGGTATTTTTATGCTATAATAATATAGAATAAGTATGTGTAATTTTATGTTGCATTTCTCAGATGCTGTGAAAGGAGCGGTATATGTATTCCAATGCCTATGTTTGGTCACGGGTTCTGTCCTATTTGGAGCAGAATTATCCCAGTGTGGCTGTGACCTTTTTTGATGATACAGAGGTGGTAGAGGTCACCGATACCAGTATGGTCCTCTACTCCCCCACAGAATTCCGGAAGGAAATGATCCAGAACCGTTATGGCACCTATATCAAGGAAGCCATGCAGGAGCTGTTCCGTTCCGACATCCAACTGACGGTCTTGGATGAGACGGAATTTCCCAAATACACCGGGGAGAAGAATACCCGAACCGTCAACGAATTCAATCCCCAATACACCTTCGACACCTTTGTGGTAGGCTCTTCCAATCAGCATGCCTATTCTGCCGCCGAGGCTGTGGCGGAGGAACGGACGAGAGCCTATAATCCCCTCTTCCTTTACGGCCCTTCCGGCTTGGGCAAGACCCACCTGCTCTATGCCATTGCCAACCGCATCCGACAGAAGCACCCGGATTATAACATCGTCTATATCCGCGCAGACCAATTCACCAACGAGTTTATCGAGGCGGTGCGAAACGGCAAGAACTTTGAATTCCGTGATAAGTACCGCAGTGCGGATCTCTTCCTCATTGACGATATCCAATTCATTGCCGGTAAGGAAAGCACCCAGGAGGAATTCTTCCATACCTTCAATACCCTGTACGAAAGCGGACGGCAGATCGTCCTGACCTCCGACCGTGTTCCCGGAGAGATGCACAAATTAGAGGACCGTCTCCGCACCCGTTTCGAATGGGGTCTCATCGTAGACGTTCAGCCCCCGGGATACGAGACCCGTTATGCCATTACCAAGAACAAGGCGCTGTCTCTGGGTCTGGAGCTTCCCGACGGAGTCTGCGATTATATTGCCCAGAACATCACCAACAACGTCCGGCAGATCGAGGGAACGATCAAGAAGATCAAGGCCTATTACGATTTAGACCGCTTCCCTCTGGACATTCCCAATATTTCCAAGGTCATCCGAGACATGTATCGGAACAAGGACGCAGGGATCCCCACCCCCGGTCTGATCATTTCCGAGGTCTGCCTGTTCTACTCCATTGAGGAGCGTGTGCTGAGAGGTACTCAGAAATCCAAGGGCATCACAGAGGCCCGTCAGCTTGCCATGTACCTGATCCGAAAGATCACCAATCTGTCCACTCCGGACGTTGCCAAGGAATTCGGCAAGAATCATACCACCGTTCTCCATGCCATCAAGTCCGTGGAGGAGAAGCTTGCCAACCCTGCCAGCGGCCTGCAGGATAACATTCGGGAGATCGAATCCAACATCAATTCCCGCATGTAAGCTGTCTTTTTTCTATGCACAGCCCCCTGTGCATTGTGCATAAGTTGCTGTGCATAACTTTTGTGCATCGTTTCTGTGCACAAGGCCTGTGCATAGACAGAAAAGCTGTGCACAGGGTCTTGTGCATCAAATTCCCTTGAAAATACAGGGGAATCTGAGGTTATGCACAATTTTTCCTTCCCTACTATTACTACTAATATAAGATTCTTCCTTTCTCTTCTAAAAGAAGGAAGGACGGAAAGGGGTTCCCCATATGAAGTTTACCTGTGAAAAAGCCCTGCTGGTTTCCGCCATTTCCATTGCGGGACGCACCGTTTCCCCCAAAAGCACCATTTCCTGTCTGGAGGGCATTCTCCTTCGGGTAGGTGTAGGTGTTCAGCTCACCGGTTATAATTTAGAAACAGGCATCACCGTCCAGCTCAGCGCCAGAGTATCCGAGCCGGGGATCTGTGTCATGCCTGCCCGTTTGTTCTTTGACATCGTCCGTAAGCTTCCCGATGATATCGTTACGGTTTCCGTAGATGAGAGACTGCAGGTATCCATTCGGGGCGGTGCTTCCTCCTTTAAGATCGCCGCTATGGATGCGGAGGAATATCCCGATCTTCCCGATGTAGATTCCAATCGGGCCATCAGCATTCCCCAGAGCGCTCTGCGGGATATGATCGGAGGAACGATTTTCTCCGTTTCCGAGAATCAGAGCAGACCCATCCACACCGGCTGTCTCATCGAAGTCACCAACGACAGCATCACTATGGTTGCGGTGGATAATTCCCGTTTAGCCAGAAGAACCTGGCACAGCGAAGAGCCCATTGATCGGGAGCTGAAGTTCGTTGTTCCCGCTACCGGTCTGAGAGAGGTAGAGAAGATCCTCTCCGACACCGATGAAGCGGTGAAGTTCACCCTGGGCTCTAAGCACATCCTCTTCGAGATCGGTGAGGTCATTCTGGTCTGCCGTATTCTGGAGGGCGAATTTATTGATTGGCGCCGTGTGGTTCCCACTGACAATCAGATCATTCTCACCGGCAGAGTGGATCAGCTTACCGCCTCCATTGAGCGTGTGAGCCTGATCGTTTCCGAGAAGATCAAGAGCCCTGTGCGCTGTACCTTCGGCAATCAGGCAGCGGATTTCCGTACCACCAATACCATCGGCACTGCCCATGACACCTGTGTCTTGGCAGGCAACGGTCAGGAGCTGGAGATCGGCTTCAACTGCCGTTACCTCTTGGATGCCCTGAAGGCCATCCCCTCCGAGGAGGTCACCTTAGAGCTCCGCAACGGCCTGAGTCCCCTGGTATTTACTCCGGTAGACGAGAAGCATGACTTCTCTTACATGGTTCTGCCGGTAAGACTGCACTAAGGAGGGAAGAACATGAAGGTTACCATCCGTCGCTCCGCTCCCAAGGAGCAGCTTGTTCCCATTACCACAGAATATATTAAGTTAGAAAGCTTTCTGAAGCTTGCCAATGCGGTAGAATCCGGTGGCATGGCAAAGAATTTCATCCAAGACGGCTTGGTTCTGGTCAACGGCGAGGTCTGCACCATGCGTGGCAAGAAGCTCAGACCGGAGGACAAGGTCAGCTTTGAGGGCGTGACCTATCGGGTTTGTAATGGAGCTGAATGAGCTTAGCCTTCGGGGATTTCGCAATTATACAGAGGCTTCGGCACAGTTTGTTCCCGGAGTCAATCTGATCATCGGCAGCAATGCCAACGGAAAAACCAATTTATTGGAGGCCATCTCCTATTTATCCACAGGCCACGGCTTCCGTACCCGAAAGGAACAGGAGCTGATCCGCTTCGGAGCTGACTTTGCGGAGATCACCGCAAAGCTCCGCTCTCAGGAACGGGAGCAGGAGCTGAGAGCCGTGATGTTTGCAGGCAGACGTCCCAGACAGCTTTGGCTCAACGGGGTCAAACAGAAAACCGCCGCCGGGATCTACGGGGTGCTGACCTCGGTGCTCTTCTGCCCGGAGGATCTCTTGATCCTAAAAAAAGGCAGTGCGCCCAGAAGGAAGCTCTTAGATACGGTGATCAGCCAGCTAAGACCGAATTACGCAGGGGCCTTGGCAGAATATACCCGAATCGTGGAACAGAAATCCGCCCTGCTTCGAGATGGGCGGGAGCATCCGGGAATGCTGCAAATTTTGCCGGAGTATAATGAACAGCTCATCCGATACGGGGCTTTGCTGATCTCCTACCGAGCAAGATATTTGCAGGCCTTGGAGGAGGCGGCGGCAAGATTCCATAAGGAATTCTCCGGGGATCGGGAGGAGCTGCGGCTGCATTATCAGACCGTTTCCACCGTCCGAGATCCTTTTGCCCCTGTGGAAGTTTTGAGACAGTGGCTGGCAGAGCATCTGCAGTCTCACAGCCATGCAGAGCTGGAAAGCGGAAGCTGTCTGTCCGGACCCCATAAGGACGATTTTACCGCAGAGCTGAACGGCCTGTCTATGGCGGCCTTTGCCTCCCAGGGGCAGACCCGTACGGCCACCATTTCCATCAAGCTGGCAGAACGGGAGCTTATGAAACGGGATAGCGGAGAAGAGCCCCTTCTCCTCCTGGACGATGTGCTGTCGGAGCTGGATGCGGGGCGGCAGGACTTTGTTCTGAATCAGTTAAAATACGGTCAGATCTTCATCACCTGCTGTGAAACAGACCGCTGGACTGCCTTGGGAAAGGTTCTGCAGGTAGAAAACGGCAATTTCTTGTGAGGTTAGACCATGTATATTTCTATCGGATCGGATTTTTCCGTGCGGAGCAGCTGTATCATCGGCATTTTTGATTTGGATAACTGTACGGTTTCCAAGCATACCAGAAATTTTTTGGCTCAGGCAGAGAAACGGGGAGAGGTCATTGACGTCTCCGGGGATCTGCCCAAGAGCTGTGTGATAACCGAGGAATTCGGTTTACAGAGAGTGTATTTGTCCCAGTACAATGCTGCTGTACTGGAAAAACGACTTTAAGCAATTCCGAAAAATACGGAAAAGAAGGAGGACAGCGTATGTCCGAAGAGTTAAATACCCTTGTAGAACAGGAATACGATGCGTCGCAAATTCAGGTCCTTGAGGGTTTGGAGGCGGTACGGAAGAGACCGGGCATGTACATCGGCTCTACCTCCTCCAGCGGTCTGCACCACTTGGTCTATGAGATCGTGGACAATGCCATTGATGAGGCCCTGGCAGGCTACTGCAAGCATATTAGCGTTACCATCAATCCCGGGGACAGCATCACCGTCACCGATGACGGCAGAGGTATCCCCGTAGATATTCAGGCCCAGACCGGAAAGCCTGCCTTGGAGGTAGTCTTCACCGTTCTCCATGCCGGCGGCAAGTTCGGCGGCGGCGGTTACAAGGTCTCCGGCGGTCTTCACGGCGTGGGCGCCTCCGTGGTCAATGCTCTGTCCGAGTGGCTCACCGTAGAGGTCCACAAGGACGGCAAGATCCATCAGATGAAGTTCTCTCGGGGACATATCACCCAGGAGATGCGAGTCATCGGGCAGACGGACAAGCACGGCACTACCGTCACCTTTAAGCCGGATCCGGAGATGTTCGATACCACCAAGTACGAGTATGAGATCCTTCATACCCGTATGCGGGAGCAGGCCTTCCTGAACGGCGGTCTTCGGATCTCCATTGCCGATCTGCGACAGGAGGACGGCCCCTCTGAGACCATGTGCTATGAAGGCGGTATCCGAGAGTTTGTCCGCTGGTACAACCGCCACAAGACCACCCTCCATGAAGAGGTCATTTATATGTCCGGCACCCGAAAGGATGCCCAGGCAGAGATCGCCATCCAGTACAACGACAGCTTCAACGACACCTTGGTATCCTTTGCCAATAACATCCATACCCCTGAAGGCGGCATGCATGAGACAGGCTTCAAGACAGCCCTGACCCGTGTGATGAATGCCTATGGCATGAAGGCAGGTATCATTAAGACCGATGCTGACAAGGTATCCGGCGAGGACTGTCGGGAGGGCTTGTCCGCCATTATTTCCGTCAAGCTGACCGATGCCCAGTTTGAGGGTCAGACCAAGGCAAAGTTAGGCAACGCCTATATCCGTACCTTGGTGGATAACGTGGTCAATGAGCAGCTTTCCACCTATTTTGAGGAGCATCCTCAGGTGGCAAGAACCATTTTGGAAAAGGCCATGACTGCCAACCGCGCCCGTGAGGCCGCCAGAAAGGCCAGAGAGCAGATCCGCAGAAAGACAGCCTTAGGCGGTGCGGCCATGCCGGATAAGCTGAGAGATTGCAATGAGACAGATCCCACCCTCACAGAGCTGTACATCGTCGAGGGTGATTCCGCAGGCGGCTCTGCCACTCAGGGCAGAGACTCCCGTTTCCAGGCCATTTTACCCCTGTGGGGCAAGATGCTGAATGTGGAGAAGGTTCGGGAAGATAAGGTCATCGGCAACGATAAGCTCCAGCCTGTGATCACCGCCTTAGGCGCAGGCATCGGGGAGGAGTTCCATATCGAGAAGCTCCGCTATCACAAGATCGTCATTATGGCCGATGCCGACGTAGACGGCAGCCATATCCGCACTCTGATGCTGACCTTCTTCTTCCGCTATATGAGACCCTTGATCGAGAACGGCTATATTTACTCCGCTATGCCTCCCCTTTACAAGCTCACCAGAGGCAAGACCACCAAGATGGCCTTCTCCGATGAGGAACGGGATCGGATCTCCGCAGAGCTTCGGGCAGATAATCCCAATGCAAAGGTAGACATTGCCCGTTTCAAGGGTCTTGGCGAAATGAACCCCCAGGAGCTCTGGGATACCACTATGGATCCGGAGAAACGAACCTTAAAGCGTATTGAGTTAGACGATGCCATTCGGGCAGACGAGATCTTTACCCTCCTCATGGGTGAGAAGGTAGAGCCTCGAAAGGAATTTATTGAAACCAATGCAAGATACGTGACCAATCTGGACTATTGATATTGAACAGTTCCGACTGCCCGTCAGAGAGTGGTCGGGACGATACAAGGAGGAAAAACCTTGGCACATAAAAAGGATTACAAGCCGGAGGACATTCGCTATCCCAATCAGGCCATTGTCAGCTCCGAGCTTGTACAGGAAATGAAAAC
>JAFOZC010000149.1 GCA_017391305.1 Oscillospiraceae bacterium
AAATCAGCAGGCTGATGCCCATTTGATTCAGAAGGGCGGTCCATTTGGCAAGCTCTCCCGTGAGAGCAGAGCCTGTGATACGGGGGATAGGCATGTGGCAGAAGGCCACTCTGGTGGGGTAATCCCTCCACTTTCCCTCAGCAAGGATCTGCTCCAGCCATTGGGTCTGCTCTCTACGGTGCTTCTCATAATCAACGGTGCTTCCGTAAGCGGCATCGCTGTCAAATTTGTCCTCACCTGAGTCCAAAACAATAGCAAAGAAATCTGCCTGCTCTACGGTATAATAGCTCTTGCCATTCTTGCTTGTCGGTGTCACCTGATCCAAAAGATAGGAGTAATTGCCACGGATCTCTCGGTTACCTCGGGTGAAGAACACAGGCTTTGTGCCGTTAGCAATGGCACTTGCGGTGTCCAGAAGGAGCTTCACATTCCCTTCGGAATTGCCGTTATAGGCATAGTCACCGCCGACAAAAAGGGCGTCAAAGGTCTTGTAGGCCGCAACAGCCTTGGCTTCTGCGGCAAGACCACGGAAATCCGACAGACACAGGATCACAGGCTCTTTCTTATCTCCCATAGGGGTGAAGGGATAGGTTCTGCTTACCGTACTGCCGTGGGTGGGGGAGTAGGCCTCCCGATAGGTCATGGATTGATAATTGATCTTATAGCTCCGCGCACTGTCCAGAGCCACACGGGGAATACGGACAGAGTGGTACTTGCTTGTATAGCGCATGAGACCGGTCAGACTGTCATAATACTTAGTGCCACCGACCTCTACCCATGCCATGCCGGTTCCCTCGGTGGTGAAAATGATCTGATAGCCATCCTCCACGGCAAAGACCGTGGGATGGAGTGTATAGGGAGAGGAGATGGAGGGAACAGAGGCTCTCACAGCAGGGCTGACACTGACCTCCTCAACTTGGGGGAGGTAGGGGGCTGTGCCCATATATTCATCTGTTACATAGGCATTGGTGAAGATGGGAGCTGTTCTTGTTTCCTTGACACTGAGATTCTGGAGGACATTTTTCACAGTATATTCTGTCTTGCCCACTGTGACAAAGGTGGCACTGTAGCTAATGTCTCCGTTTTCCCGATCGGTCATGAGTACAGTGGCATAGTTGGGGTCGGATTTGTACTTGCTGTTATTAGGGCCGTAGAAGCCATAATAATGCTTGTGACCGGAAATTTGCAAACTGATGCCCATTTGATCCAACAGCTCTGTCCATTCCTTGTAGACGGACTCGAAATCCCCTGTGGCATTGAAGCCGAAGGGTACATGGCAGAAGGCCATACGGACGGGATATTTCTCCCAGATACGGGACTTGAGCACCTCTCTGAGCCATCGGGTCTGCTGATCCCGATAGGATTGGAAGGCGACAGTGCCGCCGTATTCCTCATGGCTGTCCACCTTATCCTCACCGCAGTCCAGTACCAGACCGAAGATCCCCGGCATATGCAGGGTATAATAAGCTCCCGTTGTCTCACTGTAGCCGGAAACACGGCGGATATCCTCGCAGTTAGAGCCACGGATCTCGTGATTGCCCCGAGAGTAAATGGTGGGCTTCCGTCCCAGGGTCACAGAGCCGGTCATGTCCAGAAGAAGCTTTATGCCGGAATCATCGGTCAGGGTGCTGATATAGTCACCTCCGAAGACGTAGACATCGAAGCTCTCTGATTTAGAGATTTTCAGAGCATTGCTGTTGTCTCCGTGCTGGTCGGAGGCACAGTAGAACACAGGTTCCCGATCCTGAGGAATGGCATCGAAGGGATAGGTTCTTGTGACGGTGTTCCCCGGCAAGGGATCGTAGGAGGGGCGCTCCGATAGGGAACGGAAGCAGATCTGATAGCTCCCGGCTGTATCTAAAGCTTCTTGAGGTACAGTGATCTTGTGATACTTGCTCTTCCAATTCATAAGGCCGTTTGTGGAGTCATGGTACTTCACACCGCCGATCTCTACCCATGCCAAACCGTTGGCATTGGTGGCAAAGGCGATCTGATAGCTGTCCTCTACGATAAACACTGTGGGATGTGTGGTAAAGGGAGAGGAGATGGAAGGCACACTCACCGCCCGCTGCCCCTCCCTCGGGGTCTGTGCAGCCAAAACGGTGGAAGTCGGAAGAAGGGAAAGGAATATCCCCATTATAAGGAAATATAACAGTATTTTTCGCCAAATAATCATAATTTTACCTCCTATAAGTGAAAAAATGGCTTTATATAACAGCTTAGTTTCATATTACCATAAAATCCCTAAAATTACAATCCAAAATCTCTTTCACGGCTTTGTCTGAAGGAAAAACTCCTTCCCCAATGGGGAAGGAGCTGAATGTTATGGTTTGTGTCAGCTACGGTGAGCTTCTGCCAGCTTTGCCAGCTCGTCACGGTAAGCCTCTGAGAATTGACATAAATAGTCACAGCGCTTTGTCATATCACCGTTTTCGCAGTATCGGGAGGCGGCACAGGAGGGGCAGAGGGAACGGAGGTTGCAACCGTTGCACTCTTTACAGCCGGGGATATTGCGTACGGTGTCGTTGATCACCCTCCAAGCCTCTGCAAAGCCAAGCTCTTCCGGGGAAGCGGAGATCCCGGGAAGCATACCGCAGGGGAGCATCTTTCCATCCCAAGTGATCCAGAACTGGGAGCGGCCTGCAAGACAGCTGATGCCTTGACTGCTCTCGTAATAGCAATCCTCGGTCAAAAGCTGATTTTCCGCTCTCAACAGCATAGCCTCTGCGCCTTGATTCAGGAGCTGAATCCGATAGGTTAACTGGCCTGCCTCTTTGGGCGGGAGTCTGTAAGCCTTCTCTATGGAGCCTCTCCTGCTTGGGGGAATGATGTAGCTTGTAGGACGGAGCACCAGATCGTTATTCTTGGCAAAGGCAAGGATATCCTCCATTTCATGGGCATTTTCCGGAGTGAGGGTCGTATTGAGGCAGACAAGAATGTTCCGCTCCTTCAGTAGCTGTATAGCTCGGACAACCCGATCAAAGGCAGAGGGATCACCACACAAGCGTCCGTAGCTTTCTCGGGAGGCACCATAAAGGGTGATGTTGATTTTGGAAGGGGGACAGCTCAGAAGTCGGTCGGCAACAGCTTCGTCAATCAGGGTACCGTTGCTGTTGATATCCACGATGATGCCCATTTTGTTCAGGGCTTCCAATATGGGGAAGATATCCTTCCTTAAGAAGGGCTCTCCTCCTGTAAGGAGCAGGAATGTCATGCCCATATCCCTTGCTTCACGGGCGAGGGCGATCCATTCTTCTGCCGAACGTTCTCTGCCTATGGGTCGCATTTGCTCCGGGGTCATGCGGATATAGCACATTTTGCAGTTCAGGGAGCAACGGGGGGTAAGCTCAAAGGCTCCGTTTACCGGCACATTCTTATGAGCGGCACGGCGACAAAGGGTTTGCTTCAGTGGGTAATCTTCTCTCATGAACAAAACCGTCCCTTCTGTATTGCAGATGAGTAAATCGTGTATAAAACAAAGTCCCCCTGTGCATGCACAGAGGGACAGAAAATGCCTGACTCAGGACTGGAGAAAGATGTCGAATATCTCCCATGTTGCAACGGGTCCGTGGTAGCAGACACTCTCACCATTGGGGCCATTGCCTAAAAGATCCGTCTGGCAGTTGTAGTAACCAAAGAATTCGCCACCGCCTCCGCTGTAAGATTGTCCGTTACCGTCCACGCTACAGCTCCGAGTGGAGTAGTGCATAATGATCTTGCAATTCAGCGCCAATGCGGCATCCAGTTGGAAAGACTCAAAAGCTAACATAGGGCGAGAATATTTCTTCTTCATCCCTCTAAGCCTCCTTGAAAATAGGTGTGATAGATCCGAAAAATGCAAGGTAACAGAAATTAGAAAAAGGAATTGTAAAATGATTTAAGCAATTTCACAAATTTCGGCATAACTTCGGTACATAGTATACATCATTACTTGCAAAAATGCAAGGATAATTTTTTAAAAAATCAAAATTTCTCATATTTCAGTGTTTTTTATAAATTTTCAAGCCTTTTGTGCAAGCTGACGAGTACGATGGGGAGAATTTCCACCGATCCCAACATTGACAGAAGAGAGAAAATGTGATAAATTGTAAGAAAACAGAAGGCTCGTTTTGACCTTCTTTATCAGAAAGGATGATACCATGTATCGTATAGGTATAGTAGGCTACGGAAATCTGGCGAAAGGGGCAGAGTGCGCCATTGCCAAGAGTCCGGATATGAAGCTTGGGGCGGTTTTTACCCGTCGGGACCCTTCTGCAGTGCAGATCCATAGCAAGGATGTACCCGTTCTTCCTCTATCTAAGCTTCCCTCTATGAAGGGGGAGCTGGATCTGTTGCTGCTTTGTGCAGGCAGTGCGACAGATCTACCTGTCATGACACCGGAGCTTGCCGGAGATTTTTCTGTCATAGACAGCTTTGACACCCATGCGGGGATTCCGGAGCATTTTGCCCGTGTGGATCGTTCCGCCAAAGAGGGTGGGAACATTGCCCTCATCAGTGGTGGTTGGGATCCCGGTCTCTTCTCGCTGAACAGATTATATGCCCAAGCGATCCTGCCGGAGGGACGGGAATATACCTTCTGGGGTACGGGAGTCAGCCAGGGGCATTCCGATGCGGTCCGTCGGATTCCCGGAGTTTTGGATTGCAGACAGTATACCATCCCTGTGCCGGAAGCAATGGACGCTGTGAGAAGGGGAGAACAGCCCGAGCTGGAAGCGGCACAGAAGCACCGCAGACACTGCTATGTGGTAGCAAAGGAGGGGGCGGATCGACAGGCTATTGTCCACAGTATTGTGAACATGCCCAATTATTTCGCTCCCTATGAAACTACGGTGGAATTCATCACGCAGGAAGAGCTTCTCCGTGAACATAAGGGTCTTCCTCACGGCGGTCATGTGATCCGCAGTGGCAGAACCGGCTGGGAGGGGGAGAACAAACAGAGCATAGAATTCAGCCTTGATCTTGACTCCAATCCGGAGTTTACCGCTTCTGTTCTGGTGGCCTGCGCCCGTGCGCTCCTGCGTATGAAGGAAAGAGGGCAGATCGGCTGTTACACCATGTTCGATCTAACACCTGCAGATATGAGTCCCCTGAGCAGAGAGGAGCTTCTGGCTCACTATCTCTGATCTGCCATAAGGTATGAAAAGGAAGACTTGCAGACAGACGGCTCTGCAAGTCTTCCTATTTATATAAATTCAGTGAACATCCAGGAAGTGTACCGGGATCTTCATGTCATCGGCAAAGAAATGGGCATAGCTTCCCTTCTCTGTGCAGATGGACAGCTTTTTGCAGTGGTTGAAAATATCTGCGCCGATACTGACCACAGATCGGGGCAGTGTCAGGGTGTGCAGACGCTCACAGAAGCAGAAGGCATAATTCCCGATGGTATTGACACAGGAGGGGATGGATTGCTCCTCCAGAGCACTGCAACGGGAAAAAGCATAGTTACCGATGCTTGTCACGCTTTGTGGCAGGAGAATATGCTCCAATCTGGTACAGCCGTCAAAGACTAAATCTTCGATCCGCTCCACTCCCTCGGGAACCGTGACGGTCTTCAAGGCAGTACAACCTAAGAAAGCACCGTAGCCGATCTGACGCAGGGTAGGGGGCAGGACGATGAGCTCCATGTTGTTACAATGGGCGAAGGCTAATGCGCCGATACTGCGGATGCTGTGGGGCAGATGGATGCGCTCGATCTGGCGGCAACCTAAGAAAGCCCCGGTAGCGATCTCTGTGATCATGGGAGGGATCATTGGCTCACGGGAGCTGCCGAAATAATTGAACACACAATTGCGGTGGATCAGAAAGCCGTCTCTGTCAGCCAGCATTGCACAATCCTCAAAGGCATAGGCACCGATGCGCTTGACGGAATCGGGGATCTTCAGGTGCTTCAGATTGGTACAGCCGGAAAAGGCATGTTCTCCTATGGTCTGCAGATTTTTGGGCAGCTTGATCAGCTCTACCGTGGTGCAATTCTCAAAGGCATAGTTTCCGATGGCAATGACATTCTCGGGAATCGCCACTACAGATGATATGCCGGTATATTCCTTAACAATGCCATTTTCTATCACAAGCTCCATGGCATAAACCTCCGTCCTTTTGTTCTTACGCACAAGGGGTAATTCCTTCTGTTTCTTAATAGTATATCACAGGTTTTCCGAATTTGAAAGACCTATTTCCCATTTTCTACAAAAAAATCGGCTGTTGCAGAGGGTATATGTCTGCAACAGCCGATGAAGCATATTATTTCTTCTTTTTGAAGAGTCTGCTACGGAACAGAGCTACTGCGAGGATCAGGAACAGGGCAGTCAGGATGATGAAGGTCAGAGTGGGCTTTTCCGGTGCCATCTTTGCAAGGAACATAATGGGGAAGCCAAGAACGATGGCAGGGAAGTTCTGATACACCATGTTATCTGCCGCAGGGGTCTTGAATTCTCCGTCGATCTCGCGAAGCAGGATGGTGCCGGTACTTGCAGTACCGGTGAGCATGCCGTACATCATAAGGAACTGCTCCTCGGGATAGTCCTTAAACAGAGTGCGTGCTACCCATAGGTTGTATACATAGGTGATAATCAGACCAACTACACCCAGGATCAGCATAATGCCCCAGTAGTTTTCCAGCACAGACAGACGGATTGCGGCGATGGCGGCTACCACCATGATATCAAAGAAGAAATTGCTTGCTCTGGTTAGGAGGAAATTATTGGTATATTCCTTCTGAACCAGACCGGACTTCTTCATAGCGTTCATAATGGCTTTGATCAAAGTGGCGGAAAGCACACCGATCAGGAAGTTGAAGCCAAAGATCAGGGCTCGCATACCGGGGAGGAATTTGCCAAGCAGGCTCATTAGACCGTAGGTCAGCATGTAGGCTACGACGATCAGGGCGATCTGAATGGTCATCTTATCGATGCTTTCCTGCATAGGAATCTCATTGTTCCCCTCCACAGGCTCGGTAATACGGCGCTCTGTGTCGGCAGTCACACGGATCTTACCTTTCCGTTTCAGGAACATCAGGTGGAGAACTCCGCCGATGCTTGCACTGAGGAAGCCCATAGCGGCAATGGTCAGACCGAAGCTCTTGCCACCTGCGAAGCCGTAATCCGTCTCGTAGAGGTTGCCGTAATTCAGAGCCTGTCCCGGACCTTGACCGTAGCCGAAGGGCAGCAGCACACCGGCAGCGGAGAAGAAGCCCTTGACTACTCTGGCGGCAATGAGAGTGATGCCGAAGCCGACCACAGCCTGAAGGAGGTAGGTGGATACGGTGGTGATGCCGGTGTTCAGGATCTCGGTGGATCTCTGCTTGGTCATCTTGCCGCTGCCGGATTTCAGGGTAGAGGCGATGAAGCCCAGAGCCAGACAGTGATAGGTGAGCATTTCCAGAGTTTGTGTTCCGTCTCCACCGAAGAGAGCGGCATCATAGAGAAGCCTTCCTGTGACAAGGCGGTAGATCCATGCTATGATAAGCAGCAGGATACCGCCCAGAACGGAAGTAGGGATCAGGGATGCTTGAAGGGGTTTAATGGTTTTCTTCAGCATATTTGCCCCAAGCAGGGCGGCTAAGAGGGAGGCAACGACATTCAGTGTACCCCACACACTATAGTCCCAAAAATTCTCCATTGGGATTTCCTCCTGTAACATTTTTGTAGCGATAGTAGAAGTTCACGTACTTCAGAGCGTTGAAGCGCTTATCGGATTTTAGCTGATACAGCTCTTTGCCGAAGTAGAGATTGACCTTGTTCCGTCCCAAAACAGACACGGCACTAAGCTCGGAAAAGTGGAAAGTACGACTGTTCTCCTGTCCTTCGTTGACAGTGATGCGGTCTCCGTAGAGACACAGCTCCGCATCCTCACACAACAGCTCTTTCTTCTTCTCAATATGTACCAGACTGAGGTTTGCCCTGTCACGGAAAACAGGCTCTGCAATATGCTCCTCAGGCAGCATCTTGTTCACGTATGCGCTTTGATACTCGTACCATTCCTTGACGAAGGGGAAGGGGAGCTTGCCCTTAACAGGCTCGAGCTTCTTATTTGCTCCGTAATGAACGGTGAGTCCACAGCCTGTGCAGTGCATCTCGTTGCCGCTGCTTTCGAACTTGGCAAAGCCACAGTGAGGGCATACATAGATAGCACGCTCCAGATATTCTGCGCTCTTATCGGACAGGAACTCTCCGTTGGTGTTAGCCTCGTCTACATACAGACCCTTTTCGATCCGATCCAAGAGCTCGTCGGGACTCATGTCGGCATATTCCTCCGGCTCGATGACTTCGGAAACATAGCTCTCCATCTTGCCCTTACGGATGACATCGCTCCAACGGGGATGGACACCGAAGCCGCCCTCAATACGATACAGCGCAATGGGCATTTTCAGCCGTTTGGCAAGGGTGGCAATGGCAGGATTCATGTACTCCGTTTTGCCGCTGAAGGTACGGTTGCCTTCCGGCGCAATGGCAATGGTTCCTCCCTCACGTGCCACACGCATACAGTTCATGACAGCAGTGACATCGGTGGATTGCTTCTTAATGGGAATGGGAGCTACAGCCCAACGCAGGAGGGTGGAGATGAAGCCCTTGGAGAACAGATCCTCGCTGGCTACATAGTACACAGGGCCTTTGAAAGC
>JAFOZC010000150.1 GCA_017391305.1 Oscillospiraceae bacterium
CCTAAGAATACCAGAGCGCCCAGCATGACCACGATGCCCAGCAGGAAACGGGTGAAGGGGGAGCTGCCACCCTTGGGCTTGAACTCCTTACCCACGAGAGCCATGATGCAGGAGCCCATAATGATACCCACGATCTCGGGACGGAAATTGGACAGACTGCGGACGGTTTCACCGGCTTCGTTTGCACCGGAAGCAGACTGCAGACCCAGAGCACCGGCGATGTCACGGAGGAAGCAGGCAATGCAGAAGCCCATGTTCTTGGGGTTGCCCAGCTTGGTGAGGATGACTGCCGCGGCACCGACTAACAGACCGCAGAGGATCACCAGCCAGTTGCGCTTGAAGAAATTTTCTTTTTTCATGCTTGGTTGTTAACCTCCTATTTCGTTATACTGGAAATAGTATAACGGTTAGAAAGCCCTTTGTCAATGTAAATTTGAAGGATTTTGCAAAATATGTCAGCCCTCGGAAAAATTGCTGTTTTCACAGGAGGGAAGCTGTGATATAATGAACCCACACAAAGGAGGAAAGAACCATGCTCAAACAGATCATAGAGGCTTTGAAGGAACGCTACCCGGAGCCCAAATGTGCTTTACATTATACTACGGATTATGAGCTGATGATCGCCGTCCGTCTGTCTGCCCAGTGTACCGATGCCAGAGTGAATCTGGTGACCCCGGCACTTTTTGCCAAATATCCAACCTTAGATGCCTTTGCCGATGCCAAATTGGAGGAGGTAGAGGAACTGGTACATTCCTGCGGCTTTTACAAGCACAAGGCCAGGGATATTATCTTAGCCTGTCAGATGCTCCGTGAGGTCTATGACAGGAAAGTGCCTGATACTATGGAAGAACTGCTGAAGCTCCCCGGTGTGGGGCGGAAAACCGCCAACCTCCTTCTGGGAGATCTTTACGGACAGCCCTCCGTGGTCTGTGATACCCACGTCATCCGTATCACCAACCGTCTGGGACTTGCCAAGGGGAAGGAACCGGAGAAGGTAGAGACCCAGCTTCGTGCCATCCTGCCTCCGGAGGAAAGCTCCGACTTCTGCCACCGTATTGTCCTCTTCGGCAGAGATACCTGCATTGCCCGTAAGCCCCTCTGCGCCCAATGCCCTCTACGACCCTTCTGCAAGGAATTTTCCGGGCATACAGAGCCTTGAAGGGAGTTTTTTTGAAAAAATGAAAAAAACTGTTGGCTTGTGCCTTGGACTGTGCTATAATGTATTATACAGAGGTACGCTCCCACGGGGCGGTATCTGCATCCAAAGAAGAAAAGGAGCATAGATATGGGAAAAGTACAGATTTTGGACCATCCGCTACTGCAACACAAGCTGGCAATTTTGCGTGACAAGAACACCGGTGTCAAGGAGTTTCGTGAGGCTGTCGGTGAGATCGCAGCTCTTATGTGCTACGAGGCTACTCGGAATCTGCCTACGGAAGAGGTAGAGATCGAGACCCCGGTAGCTCCAGCAAAGGTCAAGGTTCTGGCAGGCAAGAAGCTGGCCATTGTCCCCATTCTCCGTGCAGGTCTGGGTATGGTAGACAGCATAATCTCCCTGATCCCCTCTGCAAAGATCGGACATATGGGACTGTTCCGTGACCCGGAGACCCACCTGCCTGTGGAGTATTACTGCAAGATGCCCCCGGATATTTCCGAGCGTCAGGTATTTGTGGTAGATCCTATGCTGGCTACCGGCGGCAGTGCTGTTGCGGCCATTGATATTTTGAAGAAGAAGTACGGCTGCAAGTCTATTGTGCTTATGGACATTCTGGCAGCACCGGAGGGCATTCAGGCTGTGACCGAGGCTCACCCCGATGTAGACATTTTTGTTACCGCTGTGGATGAGAAGCTCAACGATCACAAGTATATCATTCCCGGCCTTGGCGATGCCGGCGACAGAATTTTCGGTACGAAGTAAAAACCATCCCCATTCCTCAGAGCATGCTCTGTGGGAATGGGGATCGTTTATGTTCGGAATTTCTTGGAGGCTTCTGGAGGATGGGGGAAATACTGTGCAAAATCACCAAGGGGGTCTTGAGGAGGGTAGGATCTTCGTTTTTGGGAAAAATTACGAAATAGAACCTAAAATTATTGGATCAAGGAGCAGATTTACGGAGATTTTGAAATATTAAGAAAAAATGAAAAAACGGAAGCTGTGGGATTGGAAGGATTTATATATATGTAATAGTATATCTTTCAGGCTGTTTCAGGTAAAATTTACCAAAAATGCGAATTTACTTTTTTCGGGGTTTATGATAACCTTAAAAACAGCGGTAGCCTTTGTGCCATACCGTAATTTGATGAAATTGAGGTGCAATCATGAAAAGAATCCCATTCCTTCCTAAGCTCCTCGCCCTTGCCCTGGCGCTGTCTATGGTATTGGGCCTTCTGCCTGCAATGACCTTTGCGGAAGAGGCTTATCCCACCGACGGTGCCTATGTATTCACCTATTCCGACAGCGGAATTGCGGTGGTACAGGAAGGCGAAGGCGGCGAGTACAAGATCTCCGGAACCACTCTGAAGATCCAGGACTCCGGCACTTATATTGTTTCCGGCTCCTGTGCAGAGGGCTTCCTCCAGGTCAGCAAGGGTGTCACCGGAGTTACGCTGGTGCTCAATGGCCTGACTCTGACCAATGCCACTACCTGCCCTCTGTCTCTGAACAAGAGCACCGGGGTGACACTGGTGGTCGCTCCCGGCACGGTCAACACCCTGACAGACAATGCCTACAACAACGACACGGTCTATCCCGACAATGGGGATGCGGAGAACGCCGTCATTAAGTGCAAGGACGGCTCTCAGGTCACGATCTGCGGCACAGGCACACTGAACCTGAATGCCAAGGGTGAACGAGGACTCAAGTCCGGCGCACAGGACATTGAAACCGTTCCCGAAACCCCCAGAGATGCCTGGCTCATCATCAAGGAAGCCACCATCAATATCACTTCCACCGCAGGCAACGGTGCCAACGGCGGCGATGCCATCAAGGCGGATCAGCTGATCAAGATCCTCAGCGGCAGACTGAACTTGTCCTATACCGGTGACGGTATCCAGTCCGAGGCAGAGCTTTATGTCGGCGAAGCCGGCAAGACAGGCCCTACGATCGAGATGAAAAACGGCTATGAAGGTCTGGAAGGCAACTATGTCTACTGCTACAGCGGCAATGTGACCATTAGTGTGAAGAAGAATACCGCCGATGACAGCGGCGGCAACTGCATCCAGGGCAAGACCTATCTGCAGATCGTCAACGGCAGCTATACCCTCTCTACCAATGACGATGCCATCAAGAGCGATTACGACGTATACATCGGCGCTCCCTGCTCCACAGAAGGCCCCACCATTAATGTACTTAGCTCCTACGAAGGCATCGAGGGTGCATGCATCTACATCTACGGCGGCAACATCAATATTGAAGCCTCCGATGATGCCATGAATGCGGCAAACAGCGATCTGGGCTCTTCCTCTCCCCCTGCTCCCGGCAGTGGCGGCAGACCCGGCGCACCGGGCTCCGGCTCTTCTTCTGCCTACCCCTTCGATCTGCAGATCCTGGGTGGCAAGATCTACTGCAACTCCGGCGGTGACGGCATCGACTCTAACAAGGCCCTCACCATCCGCGGCGGCGAGACCGTGGTTCTGTCCTCTACCCAGCAGGACAACAGCTCTCTGGACGTAGACGGTACCATTACCCTCACCGGCGGTGTCTTCCTGGGTGTCAGCTACAAGGGAATGTTCAAGAGCATTTCCAACTCCCAGTACTACCTGACTGCTTCCAACCAGAGCATTTCCGCAGGCCAGAAGATCTGGGTCACGGATATCAACGGCAATACCTTCAACGCTTCCACCACTACCGCCACCAGACGGGCAAACTTCATTATTTTCTCTTCTCCGGAGCTTGCAAACAGCCCCAGTGAGAACTACATCCACTACGGCAACACCGATTTCAATTCCGGCCGTCAGGGCGCAGGTGTCAGCAACCCCTATACCGTTACCGCCCATAAGATGGTAACTTCTCCCGCAGTTCCCGCAACCTGTACCTCCACCGGTCTGACAGAGGGTAGCTATTGCTCCGGCTGTGGCATGATCACCTCTGTCCAGACCGTGACCCCCATGCTGGAGCATATTCCTGTAGATGTTCCCGCAGTAGCTCCCACCTGTACCGAGAAGGGCTACGAGGCCGGCACGAAGTGCAGTCTCTGCAACACCGTTCTCAGTGGCTGTGAGAAGATCAAGAAGCTGGGACATGATATCGTGGTACAGAACAAGGTAGATGTGACCTGTACCACCGATGGCTTCAGCGGTGATGAGTATTGCCAGCGTTGCAATACCGTGGTCACTGCCGGTGAGGTGCTCACCGCTCCCGGTCATACTGTTGTTACCACACCCGCAGAGGCTCCCGACTGTGTCAACCCCGGCAAGACCGAGGGCAGCCACTGCTCCGCTTGCGGAGAGGTATTCGCAGTGCAGGAAGATATCCCTGCCTTAGGTCATGACGTGGTGACCATCCCCGGCATCGAAGCCACCTGCACTGCTCCCGGCAAGACCGAGGGCAAGTACTGCGCCACCTGTAACGAGGTTCTGACAGCGCAGACCGTGATCCCTGCATTGGGACACAAGGCTGTTACCGTAGCCGGCAGACCTGCGACCTGTACGGGCTCCGGCCTGTCCGACGGACAGATCTGCGAGATCTGCAACACCGTACTGGTACACCAGCAGGTTCTCCCCCGTCTGGGTCACAGCTACCTTTACACCGACAACGGCAACGGCACCCA
>JAFOZC010000151.1 GCA_017391305.1 Oscillospiraceae bacterium
ATGGAAAACTGCATTTTCTGCAAGATCCTCAGAGGGGAGATCCCCTCCAAGAAGCTCTATGAGGACGAGCTGTGCCTTGCCTTCTATGACATTGCACCTATGGCGCCTCAGCACTTTCTGGTGATCCCCAAGGAGCATATTAAGGCGGCCAATCGCATCGACAAGAGCAATGAGGCTGTAGTCGGACATATTTTCACCGTCATCGGCAATCTGACCTCTGTTCTGGGCTTCTCCGACGGCTACCGTGTGGTCACCAACTGTGGCAAGGATGCGGGACAGACCGTGGAGCACCTGCATTTCCATGTCCTTGGAGGCAAGGAACTGGGCTCTTTTAACTAAATCACATCGGGGTCTGCCACAGGGTATTCTTGAGGCAGACCCTTTTTTTAAAAAATCTTTCGCCGCCCCCTGTCACCAAATCTCGGCTTTGGCATAACATGGAATGAGCGAACTGCTCAGCAAATCATTTTAGGAGGTCTTCTATATGTGCAATAACAATGGTTTCGGTGGCTGCGGTTGGATCATCATCCTCATTCTGCTGTTCTGCTGCTGCGGTTGCGGTGGGGGCAACGGTCTTATGAGCGGCTCCGGTAGCTGTGGCTGTGGCAACAGCTGCGGCAATGGCTGTGGCTGCGGCTGTGAGAGCAACGTCTGCTGCTGAGTTAGGCAAAGGGGAAAGGCAGACACCGGGGAGCAGGGCTGAGAGATACCGCAAATAGGCCATAGCCCCCGGTGTACAGTGTCCCAAAATCATCGGCGGGGGATTTTCCCCCGCCTTTCTTTTTTAGTACTGGAAATTCCGGGGACAATGTGCTATAATAATGTCTGCTGAATAAGTTCCTATCAAAACGGCTTTATCAGCCCCTTGGATAGGCTTGCAGACTGATACACTGTGTTTTTCCACCGAGCATCTTTATACTCGGTACACATTGTAATACAAGGCAATTCCGTTGTGATGCCTGCGGAAGCAGCTTACAAGGGTATTTGCGGAGAAAGGATAACAGATATGGAACAGAAAAATACGGAAGTCGGGCGCTATGAAGCGCAGACGAGAAGGAAAAAAGGCACAATGGGCTGGATCGCCTTTGGGGTACTGCTTTTGTCCCTTTGTCTCCTGCTGTTCATCGGTGTTCGCTCGGTCTATGGGTATTTAAACCACAGCATTGGGACAGAGCTGGTGAACTTTGCCACTCTGGGTGCAGAGGTCGCCGCGGCCTTGGCAGGTCTTGCGGTCATCCTGTCACTGATCACCTTCTTCCTGCCGCGGCAAAAGAAGGGCTTGGCGGTGTTTTCTCTGATCGTGGCTCTGCTGATCGTTGGACTGGCAGGTACTGTCTTGTATTTCTATCACTATATGTTTGGTGCTATCGACTATGATGCGGAGTTCGAACAGCTTCCGGAAGAGGAACTGCTCATCATCCAGCCCGATGATAAGG
The DNA here is from genome assembly GCA_017391305.1 of Oscillospiraceae bacterium. Taxonomy (GTDB): domain Bacteria; phylum Bacillota; class Clostridia; order Oscillospirales; family Oscillospiraceae; genus JAZOXB01. The sequence continues at coordinate 1,437 of JAFOZC010000151.1, forward strand.
GAGAGGTGGATTTCGAGGTAAAGCCTGAGATAGCGACCATGAATCAGGAAGAGGTCGAGGAGCAGATCCAATTACAGGAGCTGGAATGGGAATTCCTTCTGGATCAGCATATCCCGGAGGAGGGTCAGGCTATGATGAACAGCAGGACTCCCATCCGACCCAGCACCCTCCATCCGGATGCGGCAGGGATCGAGAATTACCTGCTCTTCGGTCTGGACAAGGCCGGTGCCTCCGACGTGGTCATGGTTCTGTCTATGGATCGGGTGCATAAGAAGATCAAGCTGATCTCTCTGGCTCGTGACAGCTATGTACGGATCCCCGAATGGGGTAGCTACACCAAGCTGGCCTATGCCTATTCCGCCGGACAGGCGAAAATGGCGGTCGGAACGGTCAACTATAACTACATGCTCAATATCAAGGACTATATCACCGTAGAGATAGAGGAGATCGAACAGATCGTAGATCTTGTGGGCGGTGTTGAGGTAGAGCTGGATGCCAATGAAATCTGGTATATGAACAATTACGGCGGTCATTACGGACTGAAGCAGGGGATGAACCTGCTGGACGGTGCTGAGGCAGTTACCTATTCCAGAATGCGTAGTAGCAGTAGCAAGGATACCGAGGCCAAGCGGACAGGCCGTCAGAGAGAGGTTCTGGCCTCTATGTTTGACAAAGCGAAGGAGATCCCCGTTACGGATTATCCGGAGCTTCTCCGTGCCGGTATGGATCTGTGCGCCACCTCCTTTGAGAGCAACGAGCTTCTGGGTATGATGATGGAGACTGTGATGCAGGGCTACACGCTGGAAAGCTATGCCCTCATAGACATCATCGAATTCTGGGCAGGTAAATTCGGACCTCGGAACTATATGTATCTGGTCTATGATCTGGACGGTGCGGCAGATACCTTGTACAAGGTCATTTATGAGGAGCTGTATGTATCCGGCTATCCCGAGCAGGAGCTGAAGCCTGACAGACCCGCAGCTCCCTGAGCATCAGCGGAAAAGGGAAATATGACAAAGAAGAACCCCGACAGAGGCAATGAACGCTTCTGTCGGGGATTTTTTGATTGGGATAAGGGAGCTTATGCTGCGTTTTCCTTTTCCTCTGCATCATTCTTAGGCAGAACCTTGGCAAGGATCACGCCCAGAACAGCGGCGATGGCAGTGCCGCTGATGTTGAAGTTGCCGAAGGAGATGCCGTTGGGCAGACCCAGACCGATGACCAGCATGACAGCGGCAATGACCAGATTGTAGCTCTTGGTGAAGTCTACCTGATTCTCTACCAGCATACGCAGACCGACGGAAGCGATCATGCCGAAGAGGATGATGGAAACACCGCCCATAACGGGAGCGGGAATGCTGGAAAGCACGCCGGAAACGGTGCCGAAGAGGGACAGAACAATGGCGAAAACAGCCGCGATCCGCAGAGTTGCGGGGTTATAGTTCCGAGTAGCTGCCAGAACGCCGGTGTTCTCGGAGTAAGTAGTGGCAGCAGGGCCGCCCATGCAGCCGGAGAAGATGGAGGCAAGACCGCAGCCTGCGAGGGTGCGATGGAGGCCGGGGTCTTCAATGTAGTTCTTGCCGGTAACAGCACCGTTAGCGGTAATATCGCCTACATGCTCTACAAAGGTAACAATGGAGATAGGCGCGATCATAGTAATGGCATAGGTGACGGCATTCCAGTTTTTGAAGGCAGGCAGAGAAATCTTAGGCAGCTCAAAAATGGCAGCCTCTGTAACCTTGGAGGTGTCTACCATGCCAAGAGCCAAGGACAGTATGTAGCCGGCAACAATGCCAATGAGGATGGGAACGAGCTTAATGAAGCCCTTGGTGAAGAACATAACGATTAGAATGGCAGCTACAGTAAAGATGGCAACAGTCCAGTTTTTCCACATTGGAATGACGGATTTAACGACATTGACCTCTTTTTCGGTTTCCAATTCATCAGCGATTACCACATCAACCCTGTCGCCGTCCTTTTCAGTCCAGCCGGGAGTTGAGGTTTTGATGACTTCTACATTATATACGGTTTCTGTTTCTGTTACAATGGGAGTCTGCACGCTGTTCATAGCGGTGGGAGCCAGCATCATGCCGATGATGATGATCATACAGCCGGTCACGATGGGAGGGAAGAAATTGGTGATCCGCTTGGCACCGAAGAGCTTGACCATACCTGC
>JAFOZC010000152.1 GCA_017391305.1 Oscillospiraceae bacterium
CGGCGGCGCATCAAACCGGGAACGACTTCGCCCCCTGCACGGGACCAAGCGCCGATGGCTTGCAGGAATTCTGACTCGGAGCTATGTCCGTTCATGATGACTTTAAAGATCTTGTTGGCAGGCTTGATCCACTGCTCACCCAGATTGAAGGTGAAGCTGATGATAGCATCATACTGGTGCTGATTGTGACTGATCTTAGCGTTCTTCAGGGCTTTGTCTACCACGGCTTCGAATTTGGAAAGCTCAACACGGAGGAGGTGGTCTGCTTCGCTCTTGCTGATGCCGTTGGGGTAGTCAGCGGGGTCACAGGCTGTGCCGTAGCCGATGGTGTACTGGCTGTAGTCCCAGTAGGCATGCTTGCTGAAGCCTTCGGTTTCCTTCAGGAAGGTAATGCATTCCTCACTGGTTTTCAGGGAGGGACCGCTGGCCTCTCCTACGTTGGGATCGGAAACGGCCTTATCGGACCAGTGGGCATAGACCGTACGGTCAGAATTGGCTCTGGTGTTGTTGTGGATGTGATCGCCACCGGAGGCTGTGGTGTACCAACCGGCAAAATGCATTCCGCTTCTGGTAGCCACAGGCAGATTCATGTACTGCTGAGAGACAGGGTAGCAGACTACGAGGTTGGACTCTACCAGCGTGCCTCTGTTGGGGTTAAAGAGAACATAGCGGAAGGAGGGGTCATAGTTTCCGTCGTAGCTGCCGTAGAGGAAGAGCTTGAGCTCCCGAATGCGGCGGATGAGCTTCTCGGCGGAAACGTTGCCATCACCGTCCTTGACCCATGCTGTGAAGGCATTGGCCAGAGTGATGTCGGTGTAATTACCGCTTGCAATGAGCTTTTCGACATTGTAGCCGGAGCTGAAGACATTGGAGCCGGGATAGGCAACCGCCATATCCACCAGGGCATCGAACTGATGCTGCTTCAGCTTCAGACCGTATTTACTGAGGAAGGAATTGACGTGTTTTTCTGCGCGGGCAAGGTCATAGCTCTGTCCGGCCTGTTGCTCTTTGATAAAGGCTTTGCCGTCGGAGCTGGTGGTCATACTGCTTGATGCGGTGGCAGGTACAAAAAGACCGGCCAGCAGGAAGAGGATCAGTAGCAGACTGCAAATGCTTCTTTTCATTCTAACACTCCTATTTTATTATAATAGTGGTTTTATTTTAACAGAAGTTTCAAATTAAGTCAATAGGTAAGCTGAAAAATTTCTGAGAATTAACGAGAAATTACAAAAAAGAAACACAAAAAGGGCGAAAAACCAAAAAGAATTGGGCAAAGTATAGGAAGCGATATCCAATCTTCCGACCGAAAGCACCAAAGAGTCTCAAAAAAATTTTTTTAGATCAACTGAGCAAAGTCCCATTTATTGGACAGTGTTTTTGCTATACTGAAGGCACATGATACAAGAAAAGGAGAGAATGCTATGACTCGCTTACAGAAAACGACCCAAACCCGAAGCCTCCCTCGGACCGATTCTTCCTTCCCTATGGGAGCAGATGTCCGAGAAGGGACACAAAGCAGAGAGGACTTCACCTTCAGCCCCCGCCTTGCTCTCGCTGAGAAGCTGGCGACCCTCCTCATCACCGCCAGTGTCCTTCTCCTGCTGCTTAGCTGTCTGCCTTTGGGCTAATGCCTTGCAGGGAACAGTGGGATAAGGGAGGATAGCCCCATAAAACAGCAAAAGAGCGGAGGACGAAAGCCTTCGCTCTTTTGTGTGTGCCGAGACAGCTTGTAATACGGACGGGAGGAAAGCCCTCCGGGGGAGAGTTAGAAGAAGCGTTTGATTTCGCAGCGAACGACCTGACCCTTGTGGACGTAGGCCATTGCATAGGTGCAACCGTAGCCCTTGCAAGAGCCGGGGTTGAGGTAGTGGATGCCGCCCTCCTCCTCGTGATAGGCCTGATGGGTGTGGCCGAAGAGCACCAGTTGGGCTTGGGCTTCCCGAGCGGTCATGGAGAGGTTGAGCATACCGAGCTTTACGTTCTGCTTGTGACCGTGGACAGCAAGGATCCGTACCCCCTCCAGCTCTGTCAAGATGGAATCGGGAGCAACAGAACAGAAGCTGTCACAGTTTCCGCTGACGGAATAGAAGGGAAGCTGAGGGAATTGCTTTGATATTCGGGCAGCATCGGAATCGTGATCGCCCAGATGGAAAACAGCTTGGGGGATCTCTCGGTCAATGATCGTGGCCATGTTTTTCAGATCTCCGTGAGAATCTGACAGGATCAGCAGTGTCATACAGTCACCCTTTCTGCCCTTGCTGCATAGAATGTAGCGCAAGGGAATCTTTGTTTTTCCATTATAGCAGAAGTAGCAAGAGGAGGCAAGATATATGTCGGCAGAAATGGGTAAAACCCCAAAATTTTCCCAAAAGGAAATGCAACGGGTGCTGTCCTCTCCCGAAGGGAAGGAGCTTTTGGCAATGCTGTCGAAAAGCGGGGGCTTTCAGGCGGCCATAGCGGCCTTTAAAAAAGGCGATATGAACACTGTGCAGTCAGCTCTGCAGCCGGTGCTACAAACAAAGGAAGCAGGGGAGCTTCTGCATAAGATCAACGGAAAGTAGGTGATTCATACGGAGGGCTTGGAGGAACAGCTGAATCGGATCCTGAACGATCCCGACAGCATGGCGCAGATCCTGTCCATGGCTCAATCCTTCGGCATGGGGCAGGAGTCCGAGCCCTCGCAGGCCGCTCCGCCCCCTGTTGGGGAAGCCTTTTCCATAGATCCGGGAATGCTGATCGGCATGATGGATCTTTTCCGGCAGATGCAGAATTCGGATCCCAAGCAGGATGCGCTTTTGTGCGCCCTGCGTCCCTATCTGGCACCGGAGCGGCAGGAAAAATTAGACCGTGCCATACAGCTGGCACGTTTATCATATTTGGCAAAATTCGCCTTGGGCAATTCCGGGCTGTTGTTCGGAGGCAAGGGGGGATAGGATATGCAGAGTCAGTATTATCAAAGAAGACGGAGTCAAGGAAGGATACCAAAGGCCGCCGTAGGCGGTGAGAACAGGGAAAAGCCGCCGAGGCAAACGACGCAGAGTCACGGCGCTCGGGAAGAAAAGGGAAGGACCTTCCCAAGGGAGCTTCGGAGAGAAGGGCCTCATAGGGAGGAAGCCTGCATCCCTCGGGAGGAAGTCCGCATCCCTCGGGAGGAAGTCCGCATCCCTCGGGAGGAAGTCTGCATCCCTCGGGAGGAAGTCCGCATCCCTCGGGAGGAAGTCTGCATCCCTCGGGCGGAAGGCGAGGATACAAGCCCCAAGAGGGAAGCTTGCGGCAGAGAAGAAAACAGCCGCAAACC
>JAFOZC010000153.1 GCA_017391305.1 Oscillospiraceae bacterium
ACCGCACCGATTCCACCCCCAACTACCCACCGATCCACCGCACCGATCCCCCATACGAAACTGCATCCCACCACCCACTGTCTGCACATCCCTCTCCCCCTCCCTACGGGAGGTACCACTCCCGGAGTGAGAGGCAAGAGCTGTGTGCAAACTTAAAACAGCTCCATAAACTCGAATTTAACGCTCCGTCCATCAATGCCCACCAAGCCCTTGGCTCTCCCTCCGGGAGAGCTGGCGCGAAGCGCCTGAGAGGGCTCACCGCACCGATCTAACCCACAAGCTACCCACAAAACCACCGCACCAATTCCGCTCACGAACTGCATCTCACCAACAACTCATTTCTCGGAAAGGAGAGAGTATATCCTATGACCACCCTACGAAAACTCTTTATACTCCTCCTTTTCCTCTTCCTACCCACCTTGATCCCCACAGTCACCCAAGGCGCTGAGGAGAAGAGTCAAACCAGCTATTTTCTCAGCAGTGATTTTTACCTATCCTTTTCCGATTCCGACCTATCCCGTATGCTTCACCTAAACACTCGGGAGCTTCAAATCCTCCGCTACCGTATCAACTACGCTGTCTTTCACGACAGGCCCTGCGACATCGCTGACCTACAGATCCCCGTTAGCAAAGAAGCCTACCAAGCTCTTTACTTCCTCCTCCACCGTGACCCCGTCTACAGCCTGATGTTCCAAAGCATTTTTTCTACCCAAGGTATCTATGATAACGGTTCATTCTGCACACTTCTGGACATTCCACGGTTCTATCGGGGAAGCTATGGGGAAGCCCTGAGCCTCTATCGGGATTTCACCCAAGCGGCAGAGGATTTTCTGCAACCCTTCCGTCAAGCAAGCCATCTCAGCAAAACGGAGCTTGCCCTTCTTGTCCATGATAAATTGGCACAGCAATGCACTTTCGGCGACAGCCCCCACTGTGATACCGCCTACGGCGCTCTTGTGGAACAAATCGCTATCTGCGAGGGCTACACGGAAGCATATATGTATCTCCTGAGGGAATTAGGTATCCCCTGTGGCTTTTGCGAATCCTCTGACCTTGTCCATATCTGGAATATCGTGAAGCTGGAAGGGGAGACCTACAATGTAGATGTCACCTGGGATGATACCCGAACCGCCGGTAGGGTAGAGCATCGCTACTTCCTCCGTTCTACCCAAGCTCTGCGCAGTGACGAGCATAAGGCCCATGACTTCACCGTACAGACCACATCCCGAAGGTTTGACAGTGAGTCTATCTTCTCTTCCTACGACGGCTTCTGCTTGGCTGATAAGCAGATCTACTGCACGAAGGACAGCACGCTCTATCTTTTACAAGACCTTCAGCCGATTGCCCTTTGTTCCATTCCCAAGGGTAGCTCCACCCCCGTCTCCGATGGTGAGAGCCTCTTCCTAATGTCCAAGAAGAAGATCTACCTCTATGATCCCCGTTCCCAAACCTGGTCGGAGGTCTACACCAAGGAAAATTCTCCCTCCCTCAAGGGTCGCATCACCGGCTTCTACCCCTATGAGGGCAAGCTCTGTATGGAGATCGATCACGGCTCTGCTCCTATGCTTTTCTACACATATCAGTCTTGGTCAGCTACTCCTTTTCTGCCCAAGGGGAGCTATAGCTTTGTATTCCACGATGGAGGTCATTGTGAGATCTCTCTTTCTATTGTTCAATGTTAGAATACCCGACCCATCTGTCATAGCTCAGACAGATCGGTCGGGTGTTTTGTTGACACAGCAGGAAGCGTTCTCCTTCCTTGCCGAATTTGAAAGAAAAATTTGGGGAATAGGGACTTGCCGCATCCGAATATCTTTTCCTCGGAGGTGGTTCTATGCTCGGACCAACAGTTTGGCTGATGCTCAGCGGATTATTTTATTCCCTACGCATATCTGACCACGGAGGAACCTTTCCCAAGCCCTTATCTGCAAAGGAAGAGGAGTATTACCTCACCCTCTCAGCCCAAGGTGACATAGATGCCAGAAATATTCTGGTAGAGCGCAATCTACGCTTAGTAGCCCACATCATGAAAAAATACTACGCCCAAGCCTCAGAACAGGAAGACCTGATCTCCATCGGCACCATCGGCCTCATCAAAGGCATCTCAACCTTCAAACCCGAAAAAGGCGCCCGCCTCGCAACCTACGCAGCCCGTTGTATCGAAAATGAGATCCTGATGCATTTCCGTGGGCAAAGGAAAAGTATGGGGGATGTTTCTCTGTCGGATTATATTGAGACCGGCAGTGACGGGTCGGCTTTGTCTTTTATGGATGTGATCTGTTCTCAGGAGGATTTGGCAGAGAGCTATTCCGATCGGGAGGATATGGAAAGACTGTATACTGCCCTGAATCAAGCTCTGGACGATCGGGAGAAGAAGGTGATCGTTCTGCGCTACGGTTTGGGAAATCGAGAAGCTCTGACACAGAATGATGTGGCAGAGCTTCTCGGAATCAGTAGGAGTTATGTCAGCCGAATTGAGAAAAAGGCTATCACCAAGCTCCGTCATTTGATGCTTGGCTCAAGGTCTTAGCATAGCTATTTGGGGACAACAGCGGGGGTTGTTTCCATTATGATATATTTTCCCATCATGAGGGATTTGCTCCTTTCGTTTGTTTCGTAAGATGTTTTGTCGTGATGATATTTTACTACAAAACGGAGCAAATTTCCTCATCATTTTTCGATTTTCGGACTTTTTCAACTTATGCACAGCCTGTTCAAGAATTGTCCGGCTTTTTGTGGAAACTCAAGGGATTCTTCCTTGCAATCCGGGGAATTGTGTGCTAATATAAAATAACAGTTTTTGACATGAAAAGGAGGCTCTTTATGAAGCATCTTAGACCTGTGATCGGCATACTCCTGCTATTTGCACTGCTCCTTTCTGTCTTCCCTGCAGTGCCTGTATTGGGGGCAGGGGGAATAGATAGACCCGAAGCAATGCCACAGAGTGCGAGAGCGGTTTCTGTTAGCAGTGTTTCTGTTCCCTCTTACTCAGGGGGAACCTCCTCCGGCTGGATGACCTATGATTGCGGTAGCAATCTCAGCAGAGGCGACACCGGCACCCAATCCAAAATGCGGATCGTTAAGAACACCACCGCGGCCCAATTCAACACCTATGTGACCACTCTGAAAAATCAGGGCTACAAGACCCTTTACGAAAAGAAGGTCCCTGCCCAGAGCAACTATAATATCCACCATAAATTCCTGTCCCCCGACGGGAACCATGCACTCTACACCTACTTTGTAGATGCTTATAAGGAGACCCGAATCATTGTAGATACCAATCGGGACACTCTCCGTATTTACGACTACAAGAGCATGGGGATGGGTAGCGGAAACGGACGGACTGAGGTTTACATGATCCCTATTTCCGCTTCTCCGGACGGTTTTTACTACGATAGCAACTATAGCTTATATAAACAGAATAATGCCGGCGCCCTTATGGTCATTAAGATGGCAGATAACAGCCTCTTTGTGGTAGACGGTGGCAGCTATGTACAAGTGTCCGATCGGGATTGCGAGCGGATCTACGCCTTCCTGCGGAGGATCACCGATATTCCCGAAGGGCAGAAGATCTACATCAATACATGGTTCGTTACCCACTATCACGATGATCATGTATCCGGTTTCTCTCGCCTCATGTACAAGTACAATACCGAATTTGAACTGCAAAATGTCATGTACAATTTCGATGTCGTAGGACATAGCGGAGATAATATGCAGATCATCGGGGAGCTTTTTCCCAACGCAAGGTATTATAAGCAGCATACAGGAGAATCCTTTAAAATAGGCGATGTGCAATTCGATGTTTTGTACACCATCGAGGATCTGTACACCCCCAACAGTAGTAACGGTTTGGTTTTAGATAACGTGGGCAGTATGAAAAAGTCTGACGAAGAAAACAACTGTTCCTCTGTTCTCCGTGTGTCCTTTGACGGAAAGACCATGATGATCACGGGGGATATTTACGACTCCGATGCCATTATGATGGGGATGTATCCTGCCAAGGATCTCCATGTGGATATCCTTCAGCTTCCCCACCATGCCTTTGACAACCATGTGACTTTTGTCAAGACCGTTGCTCCTACCATTTCTTTCCTCCATCAGGCAGAAAGCGCCACCCGGAACCGTCAAACCAATTATAATGTAAACAAAGCATGGATGCCCTATGCAGGAACCATTTACTATGGAAATACCGAGACCGTAGGCTACTGTGCTGAGGAGGGGATCTTCCTCCGAGAGCCCTTTCACGAGGCTGTTGAATGGCTGGATTGGGGCAACAAGACTTGGGAATTGGATGAGGTCAACCCCTATGTAAGCGACCCTGTGGCAGATCCCGAAGCTTACTACCGATATACTGCCACCAATGCCCTGACAACAAGCGCCAAAGCCTATGCCATCGTAGACGATAAGCTGGGCTATGCCTTGGGCTTCGATGCAGTCAACGGAGGGATATCTAACGCAATGCCTACCTTCCGTAGCGGAGACAGCTACTATTTCGCCGCCTCTCAGCGACGGCTGGTAAACTGGAACATGAGCTATAGCAGTAAGGGATCCAATGCCAACGCCATTGTTTCCGGAGCTACCACATATTACGGTGGTCTACCTGTCAATAAGGGCAGTGGGGACTACTGGGGAACTTCTACCAAGAACAACGGCATTACCTTAGGAAACGGAGATACCTTCCAATCCGCAGGCTCGATCTATTCTTCCTGGTGTCCTTTTACCGACCAGTTGGAGAGTAAGTCCCAGTGGGTTTGGATGGATGCCCTCTCTGACGGAAGGGTTCTGCTGTACCGTCGGGCAGACAGCACCTACTACCCCTTATACAGAGATCCCGGTACCGTCACCACAGGAAGTGCCAATAACACAGGCTGGGGTACAGCCAAGCTGTCCAAATCCCAGATCAATGATAAACGGGATTACTTTGCCCTCCGTCTCTACGCTTATAACGCAACGGCTGATACCATGCTTCTGTCTTGGTCGGGGCATAAGGACTACTATGCCAACCCAGGAATCAGCAAATCTCAGGTTCTGTCTCTGCTAACGGCAGATGTACGGGTCAATTACAGCTTCCAAACCTTCCCCGGTAAGGGCGAGGTCTTCTATGACAGACCGAGAACCGGTGACCCCGATGCAGGTACCTACCGTTTTGAGTTTACCGGTGGCTTTTCCGGCAGCACTCCGGGGGACTATCCCGTGATGATCAAATACAGAAACCATAGCGGAAAGGATCTGGAACTGGGTACCCTTACGGTTCACATTCCGGATCGCAGCAGCGACCCTGCCATGAAATCTCTGCTTATTGATTTTATCGACGATGCCGCCGCTCGGAAGAGGTATCAGTATGATCCCCAATACGCAGGGATCAATCTGGACGGTAGCTCCCGCTGGCAGTTTATTGAATATAATTATGCCACCGGTACCAACGATATGACCCAAGGCTTCGTGGATACCCTTTCCGGCAACCTGAAGCTCTATACCAAGACTCAGGATACGGTTTCCAAGACCCTGTCCGTCCGATCCTATGTAAACGGCTACGGCCATCTGAAGTATGATCCCAAGGATGCCGAGGTGGTGCAGATCCGCTTTAAGATGGAGAATCTGAAATCCGCCGAAGGGCAGGAGGCAAGCTTCAGCCTGTGGTATCATAAAGCCGACGGTAGCGGTCATGTCAGTGCCTCTGAGGACAAGCATTCCTTGGGGAGCAACTTCGTCGCCGATGGGGAGTATATGACCCTTACCCTTCCGCTCTCCGATGCCTTCCGCAATGCAGGCACCGTTACGGGCTTACGCCCTGCCTTCTTCTATGTGATACCCACAGACCTGTCTCAACAGGGCTGTCTGACCATCGACTATATTTATATAGGTCCTGAAGAGGAGATCCCGACCCATCCCCATACGGTGACCTTCGCAGGAGAGGACGGAACCGCCCTCTATGAGCAGGTTGTACCTACGGGAGGAACTGCCCAATACACAGGTGCTACCCCCACCAAGGCTTTCGACAGCACCTATCACTACAGCTTTGCAGGCTGGGTAGACGGAGAGGGGAAGACGGCCCTTATGGACAATGTTACGGAGAATGTGACCTTCTATGCCGCCTTTATAGCAGAAAGTCATGTCTTCCAAGAAACCCTGCTCTCTGTGCCGACCTGTAGCACCCCGGGACAGAAGGAGTGCCGTTGCAACTGCGGCTACAGCTATACAGAGGCGGTTTCCGCCTCGGAGCACAGTCCTGTGGAGATCCCGGCAGTACCGGCTACCTGTACGGAGGCCGGTATGAGCGCAGGAGCTTATTGTGAGGTGTGTAAGGAAGTATTGGTTGCTCCCACGGAGATCCCTGCTTTGGGACACAGCGGTCAGCTCATCCCCGGCACAGCACCTACCTGCTTGAACTCAGGTTTATCCGACGGATCCGTATGCTCTGCCTGTAATCTGACTCTGATGGAACAGGAGATCCTTCCCAGATTGGGACATGACTTCTCCATATACACCGATATGGGACAGACCCACACTGCACAGTGTAGTCGTTGCTCTGCCAATCGGACACAGCCTCATAGCTATGAAGACGGCCTGTGCATTTGCGGCCGAGGGGAAGCCATTGCCCCCACAGAAGATGCAAGCCTGAAGCTGAATCACACCCTCAATCTTGCCAGTGGCATTTCCGTGAATCTGGCGGTGTCTAAGAGCCTCTTGGAAGGCTTCGATATGAGTACCGTCTATGTAGAGACGGAGATCGAGGTCTACGAAGGCAATGGGAAGACCGGAACGAAGACCGTGAAGCTCTACCCCGTAGACCAGGGCTCCTATTATTACTTCACCCTCAAGGGACTCACGGCGGTGAACATGAACGACCGTGTCCGCTCCGTCCTCTACGGCACCAAGAACGGTCAGCCCTATTATTCTCCCGTGGATGATTACAGCATTGCGGATTATGCCTATTCTCAGCTGAATAAGCCGAGTGCGGCAGAGAGTCTGAAGAACCTCTGCGCCGATATCCTCCGCTATGGCTCTGTAGCACAGATCTTCAAGGCATACAGAACAGATGCCCTTGTAGACAGCGCCATGACAGAGATCCACCGTAGCTATCTCAGCAATATGGAGGATATCACCTTCGGCAACACCAACAGGACTCTGACAGATCTGGAAGCCCCTGTCATAACTTGGGCAGGCAAGTCCTTAGACCTGAACTCCAAGGTGGTTCTCAAATTCGTCTTCTCCAAGGGTACTTATACAGGCCCTGTGGAGGAGCTGAGGCTGAAGGTCCGCTACGCAGACTTCAAGGGGTTGGAATGCGAACAGTGGATCGGTGACCCAGAGCCCTACGGGGGTGCGGGCAACTATGCCTTCGCCTTCGACGGTCTCCTTGCGGCTGAGCTCCGCAGTGTGGTTTCCGTACAGGTCTATCACGGCGAAAGCCCCTTGTCCTGCACCCTGCAGTACAGCGCCGACACCTACGGCAACAACAAGACCGGCAACCTCCTGATCCTGTGCAAGGCTCTCTTCGCCTACTCCGACAGCGCAAAGACCTACTTTGCTCCCTAAGCATCCATAAACACCGGGGCTGTCTCATTAAATATGGGGCAGCCCCACAAAAATACATCGACCGGCATAGTACAAATGCTATTTGGGAACAACAGTGGGCGTTGTTTGCATTATGATATATTTTCCCTATTAGTGATTGACTTTTGAATAGGGATGGTGTATACTATGGCAGTAAGTAAATATTCAGTTTGAGTGCCTGTGACAGTGGTAACAGCTTCACAGGAGAATAGAGAACCGGGTGAGATTCCCGGACGGTACCGCCACTGTATACGGGGAGGCTACTGTGCAAGGCGAAAGCCGGTCATTGGGGCAACCTGAGAAGACTGCACATAGCTTATGATCCGTAAGTCAGGAGAACTGCTCAAATGTTGGTAGCATAAGGGTCTGCAAGTACGGGCTCTCGTGCTTTAAGTTGTGGAAAATCGGCTGCGACGATCTGTGTTGGATTGTCGCAGCTGTTTGTTTTTCTGCATAATTTCCAACAGAATATTTCTTTTCGATACAGTTTGGTGATTCGGTGAGAGACCGAAACAACCGTCCATTGCTGTGTTTGGCAGATCTTTGCCATAAGTCAGAGAGCCGACTGTGTCGATTGTGGTTTTCACGCTTTGACAGGAGAGTGCAGCCAATTTATCCACACTTCGGGATAGATCGGCTGCACTTTTTCGATTTCGTGAAAATACGAATCTGAGGGAGAAGGGGGGATGCAAGTGATACCTGAAGAAAAGAAGGCCTGGGCGGAGGAACTTCTGCGTAGTAAGTGCAAAGAATTGGGAAGAATTCCTACAAAAAAGGACTTTGACAGTGCAACTTGCTCCAGGATCAAGGCCTGCCTTGGTCCCTGGCCTCGTGCTTTGGAGTCTGCGGGCTTGAAGCAAGCCAAAGATAAGTCCGGCGAGGTAGCACGCTGTACTGCCTCAAACCATTCGTTGGAATAGGAGCCGATGTTTCCTATTCTTATACAGTATCAGAAAGGATTGAAATTTCATGCATATTTATCAAAAAGTATTGGCCACTATTGTTGCTGTTTCTATGATGCTCTGTCTCTTGCCTGTGACTGCTCTTGCGGCCGAGGAGGAGAAGCTCACGTTGGAGGAGCTGAGAGGAAAATACGGTGCCGTCACCGTGGAAGCATATAATATCGGACAGGGCTTTCTTGTAGAGCCTTCGCTCTATGTCAAGGATGGAAGATCCGCAGGAGAAATCACAGTTGACTTCCTAACAAGCAAACATATCTCCTATCAGGGTTCTACCTCCTATTTCGGCGGATTTGCCTTCGACGATAAGATCCCAGCCGAATATCCCGACTATTTGACTCCTTATCTTGGGGAATTGGAAGCTGTCGGTGACGGTGACGGGTATCTTGCCGAGTTTGATTACAGCTACTATGCAGGTTGGGTCTTTACCATCAATGATTGGTGGTCTTCTCTGGGTGCAGATACAGCTTATCCCGGGAAGGAGATCAAGGATTACAACACCGGGGAGATGGTCATGTTAGGGGATGTCATCCGTTGGCATTATACTGTTTACGGTTACGGTGCGGACTGCGGATTTCCTGGGAATGTCATGGCGGAATATATGGGTGGAAATTTATTTACACAGGAGGATAAGACCGACCTGCTTTTCCTGCTGGCTGCCATCAATGATTACTACGGGAATCTGAGTACAGATGATGTATATGAGCAGGCCCTTGCTGTCGCCGCCGATCCCCTTGCTTCTGCAGAAGACATTTCCGCTCAAGAGGAAGCACTTACAAGCTACATTGCCGAAACCTTTTTTGCCGATGCTCCTGAGAGCATAGAAATATACCATACATTAAATTTGGCAAGTGATATTTCTATCAACTATGTGGTCGCGGCTACCGATTTGGATGAATTTGACAGCTTTTATCTCTCTTGTAAAGTTCCTACTTATGAGGGAAACACCCTTGGAGCTTATACCGATGTTGAAATTCAGCCTCAGTTGAGAGGAAGCTATTATTATTTCACCCTCAACGGCATCACTGCGGTGCAAATCAACGATATCATTGAAGCAAGCCTTATCATGGAGAAGAATGGTCGAATCTATACCTCTGATACGGATGAATATAGCGTGGCGGCCTATGCTTATGCACAGCTCAGTAAATCTAACAGCACTGAGGCTCTGAAGACCCTGTGCGCCGAACTCCTTCGGTACGGTGCCAAGACGCAGCTTTATAAGGGCTACAGAACTGAGGCGCTTGCAGATGCTGATATGACTCCCCAGCAGCTTGCTCTCCTGACAGAGTTAGATACTATTACCTTTGGTAACAATAATCAGGACAAAAACGATCTACCCACTGCCCCTATTACATGGGAAGGGAAGTCCCTTGATCTTAACAGCAAGGTTACTCTGAAGTATATTTTCAGCACCTCCCACTATACAGGTAGTGTAGCAGATCTGAGTCTTCGGGTCAGCTCTGTCAATATTGAGGGCGATATGGTAAGCAACACCGTAACCTCTGCCAAGGTCTACAACGCTTCCAAGAACTGGTATGTCTTTGATTTGGATACTCTCCTTGACGCAGAGCTGAGAACGGTTGTTTCCGCCGCAGTTTATCATGGTGATACACAGGTATCCTCGACCTTGGTATACAGTGCCGACACATACGGAAACAACAAATCCGGCAGTCTGCTCACTTTATGTAAGGCTCTGTTCTCTTATAGCGACAGCGCAAAGGCCTTCTTCGGGTAATAATAAGAACCTTTGTTACAACTATAAACTCTCAGGCTTACTCTAAGGTCAAGTGATTTGAGAAAGGTATGAATTCTATGAAGTCAAATAAGAAACTCCTGAGCTTGTTCCTCCTTCTTGTGCTGATCTTCCAATCCATAGGCTCAATTGCCTATTGCGCTGACAGCGATTGGGTCTATATCTCTATCAGCGAGGAGGGGCGCTTTATTGCAGATCCAAAGGGAAACCTAATGTCATACCGAGGGGTAAGGCTGAATGATCTGCATAGTATAAACCTGTCTCATTACGGTTTAGAAGATTACATCTATGATATTGACAAGGATGGAACACAGGAGATCACCGCTCTCCATCTATTTATCTATGTTCATGAACAGATTCTGGGCTTAGACTTTGGAAAAGTGGATCTCTCCAACGGAGCGCCTGCAAGTATGTATTTTACCGAGGGCTTGTTTGGCTATGAGGATGAGAACCTTCGCTACGATTATAACGGAGCCTATCCTGCGGATGAAGAGGGTTGGGGATTTACGGCGGACAGAATTGTTCTTAAGGCCGACGATTATTTGGATGTAGCCCATTACAGCGATTGGAACTTCTTCAACGACTCTGCCTATGGCTTCCATTATTTTGCTGACAGCGAGAATCGTATCCTTCACCAATATTACGGAAAAGCCGGGGAAGAATTACCTGTTGCTCTTATCCTGGTCACCGGAGGCATGGGAGTTGCCTCTGCCACGGTTAGGGAAGAGAACTATACTCTGTTCTACGGACAGGAAGTAGGAAAAGCAGAGGGATCGGTGCAGACCAACCATGAGGGAATCGCTACCCTTTCCTTCCCCTATGAGGGAACATGGTATCTTTGGTGCGATGGCAGAAAAGGCATGGATATGTGTCCCGAATCCGTGGTCTCCTCTCCGGCCTCCGCTATGGTCCACATAAGTAAGGAGACGAAGCCGCAGCAGCCGGAGAAGGGACAGGATGTTTCGGCTGTTTTAAATGCCACTATGGCGCAGCTTGCCGCAACGGTGACCGAGCCTAATTTCGGCACCAATGCCGGGGAATGGACAGTCCTTTCTCTGGCGCGGGGAGGATACTACGAAAAGGATCATGCTTATTTCCGAGATTATTATGATCGCATTGTTGAGAAAGTCAATACGACTGCGGCCAAAGTGGATCTCAACGGGGCATTACATAAGAATAAATCCACCGATAATTCTCGCCTGATCGTAGCCCTTTCTGCAATCGGTAAGGATGCACGGGCTGTAGGGAACTGGGATCTAACAGCACCCTACGAGGATTTCAATTGGATCAAGAAACAAGGGATCAACGGTGCGATTTGGGCATTGATCGCTTTGGACTCCCATCACTATAGCACTTCAGATCCCACGATTCGACAGCAGTGTCTGGATTATATCCTCAATGCTGAGCTGGAAGATGGGGGCTGGGCTTTGAGTGGCAAAAACACGGATATCGATATTACCGCCATGGCACTCCAAGCCCTTTCTCCCTACAAGGATCAGCCGAATGTCCTTTCAGCGGCTGAGCGAGGCTTCTCCTGCCTGTCAAGGGCGCAATTATCCAATGGAGGATTCCGATACGGAACAGGGGAGACTTCCGAAAGTGCCTCTCAGGTTATTGTAGCCTGCACGACTTGGAGGATCGATCCGGATACCGACCCACGGTTTGTGAAAGAGGGACATTCTGTCCTTGATAACCTCCTGAGCTATTATGTGGAAGGGGAGGCAATGTTTGCCCATCAGGGTACGGTCACCAATAACATGGCTACAGATCAGGCATGTTATGCACTGGTAGCCTATGACCGATTGCAAAAGGGGAAGCCCTCCTTGTACGATTTTTCCGATGTGAATTTTGACAATAGCACGGACTCTGCCGAGATGAGGGCGATATTCGGCGTACCTTCTGAGGTGGACCGGACCAATGGTTTCAATGCAGTGATTGGGATCAGCAACTGGGACAATAATGCAGGCTATAAATTGATCGACCTTGTTATGAGCGTTCCCGAGGGAATCCGTGTCACCGATGTCAAGGTAAGTGCCTACCTGACAGGAGGCGAAGTAAGCTGGAATTGGGAAGCTGACAGCGGAAAGCTTCGCTTAGTCTACTTTGATGCAAACGGGAATCAGTCCCTGCGCATTACAAGCGAATCCTTCCCCACAGAGCTGTTTACCGTTACACTCAAAATTGACGGAGAAATTCCGGGAAATCAAATCAGCATCGGCCTGTCCGGCATGTCGGTGAAGCTGGGGGCGGACTCGACCGATGAGGCTTCCATGATCATTGTAGATACAGCTTCTGCCAAGGCTGTTGTGAATGTGGTGGAAGGAATTTCCTTCAGTGCAGTATGCCTGTACAAAGGAGATGACGTGGATCTGATCCCCTCTGATAAGAAGGCTGTGGCAGTAGCTGTTACCTCCATTGCAAAGGGCTCTCGGCTGACTTTCCGCAACGGTAATGCTGAAATTGGATTCCAATACTGTAAGGAAGTAAGCGACAAAACCGGCATTGCTACCTATATTGCTCTGGTAGACAGCGCTATTGACATGGAGAAATTTGTGGATCCTAAGAATTACTCTATTGGAGCTGTATCT
>JAFOZC010000154.1 GCA_017391305.1 Oscillospiraceae bacterium
ATTTTATTGCAGGATGAATATCCTGCTTAGCCTTCGGCGGCAAGAACAGTATTACAGGTTATTTCTTGGCGGCTTTGCCGCCATGCCGCTTACCAGCGGCATAATAAAACGGTTAATCCGTTTTATTAGAAATAAGTATAAGAGAGATAGGATGAAATCAATGATTGATTTAAAAATGGCTCATCTCCGACATATGTTTGACGAAGTAACCCTAAAACGGGGAATAGACATCTATCAAAAAGGACAGGTCTATGGACTGAAAGAAACAGTAGAGGAGGGTATGGCTACCGTAAAATGTCAGGTTTTGGGAGCGACCCTATCTGAGGTGTTGTTCTGCGAAGTAACTTCCGGACAGCTCTCGGGATGCTGTTCCTGCTATCAATTTGCCAAAAGTGGTTGCTGTAAGCACATGGCTGCTGCTATGGTTGCCTATGTCCGCGAATATTCCGAGAAGAATGTGAAAATACAATCCGACAGATATGTCACAAGAGTTTTGGAAAGCTATATTCAACAAGCGGATCCACCGAAACCGCCCCTTGTTCCTGCGAAACTGGTTCCTTCTATTCGCTTTGGATACGGAGCGGAATATCCCACCATTACATTTCGAGTTGGACAGGAAAAGCTCTATGTTGTCAAGGATATTCAAAAGCTTTTGGAAAGTGTTCAAAAGGGAGAAACCGTAGCTTTGGGGAAGAATTATTCCCTGAACCATAGCATCGGACAGTTTGACCAAAGCTCCTCGGAACTGATACGAATTCTTATGAATGAGTATTCCAACTCACGATCTAACAGGTGGGGGACTTGGGGAAACGGCCGGTATTATTCCGAAGATAGGAAAAATGAGATTACCCTGAGGGGAGATGCCTTTGATCGCTTTTTCTGCCTGATGGAGGGACAGACTGTTGATGGCGGAGGACTGTTTATTACTGAGGATCCCCGGGTCACGGTTACGCTGGAAAAGGAAGCCGGTTATGCCAGATTATCTCTGGAAATGTATGATAGCTATCATGCCTTTGGCAATCACCAATCCCTCTATATGTGCAGCGGTAGTCGATTGATTCGTTGCAGTGAGGAATTCCGCACTCGGGTCTACCCCTTGCTGGAAAACGGACACCCGGTTATGGAGATGGCTTTTGAGGATATTCCTACTTTTTGCGGCTGTGTTCTGCCCAAAATTCAGGGACATGTAGAGCTTAAGGATCCGGACGAGCTGATTCGAGACCATTTGCCGGAGGATTGTGATACCTGTTTCTCTTTTGATATGGAGGAGGAGGATAGACTGTCTCTGCGGATCAGCTTCCGTTATGGTGAAGCAGAGGTTTCGGCAGGACAGTCGGTTTCCTCTACTCCCAATATCCGCCGAAATATACGGCGTGAACAGCAGGCATCTATTTTGGCAGAGAACTATTTTGATCCGGAGTCTGATCCCTATGAGATCGAGGGGCAGGATAGGGCATATGCTTTCCTGACAGAGCATTTAGAAGCATTCCGAGAGGCGGGGGAGGTCTATATTTCCGAGAGATTGCAAGGGAGACAGGTTTCCTCCTCTCAATCTGCTGTTGGGATCTCCCTGTCCGACGGTATGCTGCTATTAGACCTGAATACCGGAGACTTCCCAACGGAGGAACTGGAGGCCCTGTATCAAAGCATGCTCAAGAGGAAAAAGTACCATCGGCTGGAGGATGGACGATTCCTTCCTTTAGATGGCAGTTCCTACGAGAAGCTTGCGGAAATGGCACATATGCTTCAACTGTCTCCCAAGGATCTGAAGAAGGGAGAACTGAAGGTTCCTGCCTTCAGAGCACTGTATTTAGACAATGTTCTGGGGAAGGAGGATAGCCTCCGTGTTACACGGGATCGACAGTTCCGCAGAATGATTCGAGATTTCAAGGCTGTGGAGGAAAGTGACTTTACTGTTCCCGAGAACCTGGAGTCTGTACTTCGCCCCTATCAGAAGACAGGCTTTCGTTGGTTGAAAACCCTGGAAAGCTGCGGCTTCGGTGGGATCCTTGCGGATGAAATGGGGTTAGGTAAGACAGTTCAGACCATCGCATTTCTGGCATCCCTGAAACGTGAGGAAACCAAGGCTCCGTCCTTGATCGTTTGTCCTACCTCTTTAATTTTAAACTGGGGAGAAGAATTTGCAAAATTCGCTCCCGAGCTGCGTATTACCATGATTTACGGGACGGCTTCGGAACGGAAGCAAATGATCGTCCAAGAGGAGCAGGGGGATGTGTGGATCACATCTTATGAGCTCCTTAGACAGGATGTTGCTCAATACGAGGGCCGAGAGTTTTATACCTGCATCTTAGATGAGGCACAGCATATCAAGAACCAATCCACCTTGATTTCCAAAGCGGTGAAGACCATAAATTGTCGTCAGCGTTTTGTTCTTACGGGAACGCCTGTTGAGAACCGGCTCAGTGAACTGTGGAATCTGTTCGATTTCCTCATGCCCGGATACTTATTCTCCCACAGAACCTTTGTGGAAAAGCTGGAAAAACCGATTATCAAAAGCAAAAATGCGGAGGCCTCTGACCAGTTGCGCAGACTGGCACAGCCCTTCCTGTTGCGTCGTCTGAAGCAGGATGTGTTGAAAGAGCTTCCTCCCAAGATTGAGCATATTCATCGTATCCCCCTTGGGGAAATAGAGAAGAAAACCTATTACAGTGCAGTCCACGACCTGAAAAATTCTCTGGGAGATACGGGCAAGCTACAGATCCTTGCGGGCTTAACACAGCTTCGGCGAATTTGCTGTGACCCCAATTTGTCCTTCGAGAATTATGAAGGGGAGACTGCCAAGCTGGATGCCTGCATGGAGTTGTGCGAGGAAATGGTATCCAACGGTCATCAGATCCTGCTGTTCTCCCAATTCACTTCTATGCTGGACATTCTTCGTTCCCGTCTGAATGCAATGGGGATTTCCAACTATACCATCCAAGGCTCCACACCTAAGGAAGAACGGGCGAAGCTGGTAAAGGAGTTCAACCAAGGTGGTGCAAAGGTGTTTCTTATTTCCCTGAAAGCCGGGGGAACCGGGTTGAACCTGACCTCCGCAGATGTGGTGATCCATTATGACCCATGGTGGAATCAAGCGGCCCAAAATCAGGCAACTGACCGTGCCCATCGTATTGGACAGAGCGCCTGTGTTCATGTATATAAGCTTATTGCACAAGGTACCATTGAGGAAAAAATACTGGATCTTCAGGAGCGGAAAGCTGCTCTCCTGAATGTTGTATCCGGAGATAATGATACAGCTATCTTGGATATGTCCAAGGAAGAATTGCTGCAGCTCTTGGAGGTATAGGAAACGATCATCAGCTTTCATAGGAGGTGGGCGAAATGGACAGAGACAATTATGAAATTTTAAGTGGGGACACCCTTGTGGCGATATGGCAGAACAGACAAGCGGAAATTGTGAATGAAGCACTGCTTCCGCTGTTTTTCAAACGGGAAGCCTGTGGAGATTTATGGCTAAAATCTCGTGCCATTGACTCACGGCGTCCTAATGCCCGTCTGCTGAAGAAGGCGCTTCGATTGGGCGAGAAGGACGATATTTCTACGGTGATCCATGTGAATGCCGCAACCATTACGGACAACTACTGGATCCGTCCCATTGGATCTGAGCTGACCTATGAGGATGTCAGATTTACCGATGATTATTTCTCAAACCTTGCTTTGAGGGGAAGCTATAACAGCTTTAACCGTGCCGCAAACAGCAAGCGCTCCAGAACACCGGAACTGACCAATGTAGGAAGCTTCGAGAAGTGCTGGAAGCTCCGTGAGGGCAGATGGTGGATGTATAAAAAAGCCAACCACGACGAAATGTTTTCGGAGCTTTTTATCTACGAGCTGGGAACTGCTCTGGGAATGAATATGGCAGTCTACGAGCGGGGAGACGGATGTATCAAATCTCTGGATTTCACCAATGCTGCGACCGTCAATTTTGAACCGGCTTCTGCCTTTATGGGAGATAACGAAGAATATCCGGATGTGGTGGAAGCGCTGAAGAAACTGTGCCCTGAGGCGATTGCTGACTATATCCGTTTACTCTTTATGGACACGGTCTGTGCCAATCCCGACCGACATACCAATCATTTCGGACTTCTCCGTGACACCAACACGGGAAAACTTCTGGGATTCGCGCCTAATTACGATAACAATATGGCGTTGATCTCTCGCGGATATCCTTCCAAACCTAAAGCGGGAGACCTTCTGATCTCTCTGTTCAATGCCCTTCTGGACGAATATCCCGAATATCGCAAATATATCCCCGAACTCACAGAGGAGACCCTTCGAAACACGATCACCAAAATCGGCATGCGTGTCAAAACCCAGACCATCGTCGATCTGGTCATGGGCCGATACCACCTGATCCGCAAATAAAAAGAATTCTATGATACTGTTTCTTGATAAAATGGTTTGAAAACCATTTTATTGCAGGATGAATATCCTGCTTAGCCTTCGGCGGCAAGAACAGTATTACAGGTTATTTCTTGGCGGCTTTGCCGCCATGCC
>JAFOZC010000155.1 GCA_017391305.1 Oscillospiraceae bacterium
GCATACTTACAGACTATAGAAGAATTATACTACAAAACCGCCCCATGTGCAAGGGAGAGAAAAGAAAGTTTTCAAAAAAACTACAAACAGCCCTCCAAGTCCCATAGACCGCACCGTGAGCCCTGAACCTGCCGCCGAAAAGCGGAAGAAAGGGCAAAACGGATCTGCTGTCGCATCTCGCTGTGACAGCAGATCCGTCTTCTTAGGGGTGAGGGCATGGGGCGAGGGATCAGCGGTATAATAAGATGGAGAACCAGGTGACCACCTGAGGGCCGTAGAGGTATTCGATGCCGTATTTGTCTGCCAGGGCGGTGGCGACGATGGCGTGGCTTTCCAGACAGGGGAGCATTTGCTCCCTGTGGCGACAGGGGGCGCTGGGATAGGTGCATTCCTTACAGATGGCGCAGGATTCTGTGGACAGGCCGTAGACCTCCTTGCCTTGGGCCTCCAGAAGCTCGATCACCTGACGGGTCATGGCCTCGTGGGCGGGGCGGGTGGCGAGGCATTCTTCCATGTGGGAGGTACTGCTGACCTCTGCAAGGGAGGTGATGAGCAGACCCTCCGGGTAGCTCAGGCAGCGGGCCTTGCATTCCGCCACGGTGCCTACTGCAGGGGGGCAGGCCCAGGTTTTGCCGTAACGGGGGCATTCCGTCTCGCAGATCATGCGGATGCGGGGGGCAAACTCCAGCTCCTCGGTACGGAAAAATTCATATTGGGCGATGGGCAGCTCGGAAAGCTGCTGTTCCAGAAGCTCCCGATTCATCTGCGTACCTCCTTGGAGTATAGCAGGTCATGGGATACGGGGGTGTAGAACAGCCTGCGAACCTCTGTGGGCTCGGAGGTCTTGCCTAAGATCCACATGAGCTTGGCAACGACGGCCTCGGTAGTCATGTCATAGGCCTCCAGAACCTGAAGCGTGTTCTTCAAGTGGAAGCCCACATCGTAGGTGGACAGATTACTGCCCTCGTTCTGAACCTGAGTGGTCATGACGATGGTCTTGCCCTTGGAGACCGCTTCCTTAATGACATCGAAGAAGCCACTGCCCTCATAGGAGGGAAGACCGCCTACGCCGTAGCTCTCGATGATCACGGCATCGTTGTGCTCTAAGAGATAGGACAATAGGCCGTGGTCTGCGCCGGGGATCATTTTCATAAGACCTACCTTGGAATTCAGCTTCCGATAGAATTTAGGCGCAGGGAGGCAAAGGGGACGGATATACTCTAAGAGGAAGCCGTCCTGCAGTACCGCAAGGAGGGGATAATTGATACTGGAGAAGGCTTGGAAGCTGGTGGTATGGGTCTTTCTTGCTCTGGTGCCGGGGATGACCCTGCCGTTAAAGACGATCATCACACCGCAGAGGGAGGAAACCGCTACTCGGAAGGCATCTGCCAGATTGGCCTTGGAGTCTGTGTTTTCGAACAAAATGGGCTTCTGCGCACCGGTCAGGACGATGGGCTTGGGGGAATACTGCACCAGATAGGACAGGGCGGCGGCAGTATAGGCCATAGTGTCTGTACCGTGGGCAATGACGAAGCCGTCATAGTCATCATAATGCTCCTCAATGGCGGCGGCGATCTGTAGCCAGTGGGTGGGCTCCATATTGGTGGAGTCAATGGAGAAAAGCTGGATACAGCTGACCTCGCAGAGCTCTGCGATCACAGGGACATTTTCTACCAACTGTTCTACTGTCAGAACGGGGGTCAGACCGCTGGGGCCGTGACCGGAGGCAATGGTACCGCCGGTACCCAGCATAAGAACCTTTTTCATAGGGTATACTCCTTTATCATATAGTATAAGATCCGAAACAAGGTCGGGCTGTGGATAGGGTCACATTCTACTATAGTATATCATGAAATTTTTCCGGGGGCAATCCTTTGTGTTGACAAAATGTGTGATTACGAATAAAATATAGGAAGGAATACGAAAAAGGAGGTGCCGTGATGCTGTCTGTTGTGATCCCGGCATACTGCGAACAGGAAATGGTACCTGTTGCGGCAAAGGAGATCGGCAGGATCTTAGAGGAGGCTCGGATCGATTATGAGCTGGTTTTTGTAGACGACGGCTCCAAGGATACTACTTGGGAGAAGATCACTGCGGCCTCCCGTGACAACCCCCATGTCCGTGGGGCGAGATTCTCCCGTAACTTTGGCAAGGAGGCGGCGATTTTTGCAGGGCTTCAGGAGGCTCGGGGAGAGTGCGTGGCCTGTATCGACTGCGATCTGCAGCATCCCCCGGAGAAGCTGGTGGAAATGTACCGTCTCTGGGAGCAGGGCTATGAGGTCATTGAGGGAGTCAAGTCTGACCGTGGCAAGGAGAGTGCGATACACCGTGCCTTTACCAAGCTCTTCTATACCCTTATCAGCCGTGCCACCGGGGTGGATATGACCAGAGCCTCGGATTTCAAGCTCTTGGATCGGAAGGCGGTCAATGTGATCCTGACCATGCGGGAGAAGCGAGCCTTTTTCCGTGCCTTGTCCTCCTGGGTGGGCTTCCGTACTACGGAGGTCTCCTATGAGGTGCAGGAGCGTGCCGCAGGTCAGTCCAAGTGGTCCACCTGGTCCCTTATGAAATATGCGGTGTCCAATATTACCAGCTTCACTGCCATGCCCCTGCATTTGGTGACGGTCTTCGGCATGATCACCTTGGCTGTGTCCGTGGTTATGGGAGCTGTGGCACTGATCCAGAAATTTATGGGTGTGGCTCTGGGGGGCTTCACCACGGTGATCATTCTCCTGCTGTTCATCGGTAGCCTGATCATGATCAGCCTCGGTATTATCGGCTACTATGTGGGCAATATTTATGAGGAGATCAAAGACCGCCCCCGTTATATCGTCTCCGACCATTGCGGTGAGTAATATTCAGAACCTATGGACCTCCGACTCGGTAAAAGAGTCGGAGGTTTTTTGTTTTTGCAAAAAATACAAATGTTTTTCGCCGATGGACAGGCTTTTGTTACGCTCTGGTTACGACCTGTGTACTATAGTATCCTTGGAGCAAGGATGGAGGGCGCTTGAGGCACATGCTCTGAAGCTTCCTCCAAGCCAAAACCGAAAAATAAAAAGAGAAAGGAAAAAACAATGAAAACCATGAAACACATTGTCAGCATTCTGCTGGCAGTAGCCATGATCCTTGTCATGGCTGTCCCCGCATTTGCTCTGACTCCTGTTACGGAGAA
>JAFOZC010000156.1 GCA_017391305.1 Oscillospiraceae bacterium
CATGGCATTAATGGAAAAATCCCGTCTGGCCAGATCCCCATAGAGGGAATCCAGATAGCGCACCTGATCCGGGTGTCTCCTGTCCTCGTAGCCTTCCTCTGCGCGGAAGGTGGTGATCTCGTAGTGGCTGCTGCCGATGACGGCGGTGACAGTGCCGTATTTTACTCCCGTCAGAATGCAGTGGTCAAAACAGCTTTGTGTTTCCTCCGGACGGGCAGAGGTACACATGTCCCAATCCAGAGGCTTAGTACCCAAGATGCTGTCACGGACACAGCCGCCTACGGCATAGGCCTCAAAGCCTCTGCGAACCAGCTTCATAAGGACGCCCCGAACTTGGGCAGGGATCTTGACGGTCAATCCCATGTTTCCCACACCTCCGGGCAATAGCCTACGGTGGCTTTTTTGCCGTTGCGGACAATGGGGGTCTTCATCAGCTCCACCCGATCGAAAACCTTGTCCTCCTTGGCGATTCGGTCATCCATATATTTCATCAAATCAATGTCGGGATCTTTTTTATCCCAGTTGATGAGCTTGTCGATGCCACCGATGGCACGGAGAACGCTCTCGAATTCTCCGTTGGACATACCGTAACGGAGCAGATCAATGGATTGGAATTTGATCCGCCGTTCCTTAAAATATCGCTCCGCCTTCTTGGTGTCGAAGCACTTACTTTTGCCGAATATCTGAATGTTCATAACATACCTCCATGAGACATAAGCCCTTTGCAGGGGCAGTTTCCCCGGCCTCTTCCCGATTGCAGTGAGAAAACAGAGAGACAATGCTTTCCGGCTCTCGCAGACCCTTACCTACCTCCAGAACCGTACCCACCAAGATCCGCACCATATTGTACAGGAAGCCGTCTGCGGTCAAGAGGAAGCGCAGCTCCTGACCCTCTGCCTCCAAATCAAAACGGTACAGACTGCGAACAGAGGATTTTTTAAAATGCTTATTGGAACAGAAGGCAAGAAAGTCGTGCGTACCCAGACAAAGTGCCATAGCTTGACGCATTTTCTCCTGATCCAGGGCTTGGGGGATCTGCACCCGATACAGCCGACCGAAAACATCCGGCTGAGGAGAATTCCAGATCCGATAGCAATAGGTCTTCTCTACGGCGGACAGCCTTGCGTGGAAACGCTCCGGGGCATAGTCAAGGGACAGCACCCCGATATCCTCCGGCAGCCTGTGGCGAAGCTGTGCAAGGAGCTTGTCCCTGTCATACATAGGGCCACGGAAGGAAGCCACTTGTCCTGCGGCATGCACACCGGCATCTGTCCGACCGCTTCCGTGGATCTCAATGCTTTGTCCGAAAATTTCCGACAGCACCTCCTCCAGTCTTCCCTGAATACTGCGACCTCCGGGTAGCCTCTGCCAGCCTCGGAATCGGGTGCCGTCATAGGCGATCATCAATTTGTAAGTCTGTTCTCCCATGCTTCCATTTCCTCCATAGCCTCACTTCTGGTGTCGGCGGTGAACAGAAATTCTCCGTTTCCGTAAACGACATAGTGTCCTCTTTCGGCAACAATGTTCCAACGCATAGTACAATCTTCCTTTCCTGTTTATCTAAGCTGATTATAGCAAAAGAAGTGTACAATAAATGGGACTTTGCTCCGGGGATTTTCTGTTTTTTTCAGTATATCATAAAAAAAGAAAAAATGCAAAAGAAGGCTGCTGCAAAACAGAGAAATTTTGCAGCAGCCTGAGCGTATTAGGTATGGGTAAAGGTGGGGCGCTTATCGGGGAAGCTCGGAGAACACGGCCATGATCTTGGCGCACTGGGCGCGGGTAGCAAGGCCGTAGGGATCTAAATTGCCGTTACTGCCGCTGATGATGCCTGTGGCTACCGCCCAACGGAAGGCGTCCTTGGCATAGGAGGATACCTTGGCGGCATCGGCGTAGTCTGCCAGATCTGCCTGTGCGCTGACATCCATGTTACAGTACTGAGCATAGCGGTAGAGCATGGTGATGATCTGCTGACGGCTGACACTCTCCTTAGTGCCGAATATGGTGTCACTGAGGCCGTAGACGATGTTGTTTTCATAGGCCCAGACCACGGGATCGGTGTACCAGCGGTTGGGATTCACATCCGTGAAGGGATGGGGGCCTGTGGGCGCAGGAGAACCCTCCATGCGGTGGAGAACAGCGACTACCATGGAACGGGTCATAGGCTCCTCCGGACCGAAGCTGGTGTCACTCATGCCGTAGAGCAGACCCTTACTGACAGCATCGGCAACGAAGGGATAGAACCAGTCTCCCTTGGAGATGTCTCCGAAGGCCTCTGCAGGGTCATCCTCTATAGGAGGCTCCGGCTCGGTGACGGGAGGCTCTGTGGGAGGCTCAGTGGTGGGAGGCTCGGTGGGAGGCTCGGTAGTAGGGGGCTCAGTAGGAGGCTCGGTAGTGGGAGGCTCGGTAGGAGGCTCAGTGGTAGGAGGCTCGGTGGTAGGAGGCTCTGTGGGAGGTTCTACATCCTCGGTTGTCCACTGGGCATACATATAATAAATATTGGCATTCGTGGAGCTGAGAGTGGGTGCAACGGTGTTGGGGGTGTAGAGAGAGCCGTCTACCTTCTTGGAGTACCAGCCCTTCAGATTGTAGCCGTTACGGCTTGCGGTAGGAAGCTCGCCCATGGGCTCTCCGGCGCGGCAGTAGAAGTAGCCGCTCTCTTTATCGGTGGAGTCCAGAATACCGCCGTTTGCACTGACAAGTGCGGCGAAATAAGTAGTGCTGAAACGCTCGTAGCTTCCGTTGAGGTACATGTTGGCCTCGTCCATGCGGCGGCGCATCAAACCGGGAACGACTTCGCCCCCTGCACGGGACCAAGCGCCGATGGCTTGCAGGAATTCTGACTCGGAGCTATGTCCGTTCATGATGACTTTAAAGATCTTGTTGGCAGGCTTGATCCACTGCTCACCC
>JAFOZC010000157.1 GCA_017391305.1 Oscillospiraceae bacterium
GATTGCTGTCACGACCATGAGCATCATCACCATGACCATGAGTGCTGTCATGAGCATGAGCATCATCACCATGACCATGAGTGCTGTCATGAGCATGAGCATCACCACCATGACCATGAGTGCTGTCATGAGCATGAGCATCATCACCATGACCATGAGTGCTGTCATGACCATGAGCATCATCACCATGACCATGAGTGCTGTCATGAGCATGAGCATCATCACCATGACCATGAGTGCTGTCATGAGCATGAGCATCACCACCATGAGCATCACCACCATGAGCATCACCACCATGAGCATGGCCATCATCATGCTGACGAGGTATTCTCCAGCTGGGGTGTGGAAACTGCCAGAAAATATCGCCGTGATGAGATCGCTGAGATTCTGAGCGCTTTGGATCAAGAGGAGCTTTACGGTATTGTCCTGAGAGCAAAAGGCATTGTTCCCTGTGTAGACGGCAGTTGGATCCATTTCGACCACGTTCCCGGAGAAATGGACATCCGTGAAGGCTGTGCCGCTGTCACAGGCCGCCTGTGTGTCATTGGTTCTCGCATGAAGGAAGAAGCCATCGCCAAGCTTTTCGGCGTATAAGGAGAATTCTATGCCCATACCCGTATATGCTTTCACCGGCTTCTTGGATGCCGGTAAGACGAAATTTATCCAGGATACCCTTTGTGACACCCGATTCAATGCCGGGGAGCGTACCCTCCTGCTGATCTGCGAGGAAGGGGAAGAGGAATACGACATCAGCGCCTATCCCCATAAGAATGTGTACCGTGAATGTGTGGAACAGGAAGAGGTCACCACCGAGGAATTGGACAGACTCTGTCGGAAGCACAAGGCACAACGAGTGGTAGTGGAGCTGAACGGCATGCTCATGGTAGAGAGCTTCTATGAGAAGATGCCGGAGGATTGGCAGGTCGCACAGGAGGTCATGTTTGCAGACGGCTCTACCATTATGAGCTATAATAACAATATGCGCTCTCTTGTGGTCAACAAGCTACAGGGCTGTGAGATGGTGGTCTTTAACCGCATTGCACCGGGGACAGACGTACTGCCCCTGCACAAGCTGGCTCGGGCGGTGAATCGCCGTGTAGGGATCCTCTATGAGTACACAGACGGACGGACAGAGTTTGATGAGATTGAAGATCCTCTGCCCTTTGATATCAATGCCCCTGTGATTGAGGTCAAGGACGAGGACTACGCCATCTTCTACCGTGATCTGGTGGAGAATGCAAAGAATTATAAGGGTAAAACCGTCTCCTTCAAAGCCCAGATCGCCAAACTGCGGAAGGAAAAGGAGGGCTTCTTTGCCCCCGGTCGCTTTGTCATGACCTGCTGTGTGGATGATATAGAATTCATGGGCATTCCCTGCAAGTATGAGAAGGCCGCAGAGCTCAAGTCCCGTGAGTGGATACAGCTAAAGGCGAAGGTGGACGTCCGTTTCCATTCGATCTACCGTGGAGTCGGCCCTGTGCTGACCGCCTTGGAGATCACACCTACCGAAGCTGCCGAACGGGACGTATGTACGTTCTGAGTTCATAAGTAAAAATCACCGGAATCGACCCCTGGGATTCCGGTGATTATTTATTTTGTAATAAAAATACAAAAAATACTGTAAGTGATTGACAATTTTTGTGATTGAGGATAAAATAGAATCATTATAACTGAAAGGATGTATACCCATGAAACAACGAAGCATTTCTCTGCTGTTGGCAATTGCCTGTCTGCTGTCCATGCTTTCCTTCGGACAGCTTTTCCCTGCTCGGGTGCAGGCGGCAGAGGGGATTGTCGACATTCTGCTCTATGAGGAAAACAAGAATTCCAAGGAGTTCGCCATTTCCACCCCCCAGGGTTTGGTAAAATTATCCCAACTTGGTCAGAGTAACAATTTTAGCGGTGTTACCATCTATCTGCTGGCAGACATCGATATGTATGGCTTCTCTTATACCCCCATCCCCAATTTTGACGGCACATTTGACGGGGGCTATCATGCCATTGAACGGCTGGTTACCAGCACCACCAACAAGCAGTGTGGACTTTTCGGCACTGTGGGTGCAAAGGGTCTGGTTCGTCGTCTGGGCATTCATGGAGGTAACTTTACCGTTACTACGAACAGTGACGAATACCGTGTAGGTAGCTTTGCCGGTGTGGTGTACGGTGTTATTGAAGAATGCTGGAGCTCCGCTGTGCTGAAGGCTGTGGCCTCCGGCAGTACGAAGGATCTGTCTGTGGGCGGTATTGCCGGCGGTTTGCTCAGTGGCGGTATTGTCCGCAACAGCTACTTTGCCGGTCATGCTACCGGTGTGGATCATGCCTCCGGTATTTCCGACTGGTGTCAGGGACATTACGAAGGCTCTGTGGGTCAGATCATCAACTGCTTCAGCATCGGTACACTTAAGGCGAGCGAATGCTTCGCACTGGGTCGTTACAGCAACAAGATCCTGGAGGCCAACAAGCCCAATGCCATTATCAATTCCTATTACTTTGAAAATCACAGCACCTATGACTGGGCAAGCGGTGCAAAGAAGGTCTCCAAGTCCTATCTGGGCAGTGGCTATCTGGCATACCTGCTCAACAGCAGTTCTGCCGTATGGTCTAAGGGTGCTATGTTCCCCGAACTCCGTGGGGAAGGGAAGGTCTACTCCCTGAAGCTCAACTATAACAACAAGGGCTATACCAGCAGCACCACCATGTACCTCAATGCGGGGGATACCTACACTGTGCAAGTTCCCTCCGGTACGGCTGTGAGTTTAACTGCCAGCGCCGGCACTGTGGACGGAAGGGTCTTCACCCAGCCTGCACAGAATGCCACCCTGACAGTCAGCGTAGAGCTGCCCAACGTGGCGCAGTTCACCACCTATCCCAACGAGAGTGCCTATGTTATCACCAACACTGCCGGCTTCACCGCTATGGCTACTGCGGTCAACGGAGGCAAGACCTTCTCCGGCAAGAGCGTGTATATGCTGGGTGATATCGACATGAACAATGCCGACCATACCCCCATCGGTCAGTTTGTTTCCGATTCCAGCTGGACGAAGTCCTTCTCCGGCACTTTCTACGGCAATAACTACAAGGTTTTCAACCTGAAGGTCAACAAGACCTCCCTCAACGGTGGCGGTCTCTTCGGTAGCTCTTACAAGGCCACCTTCATCGGACTGCATATTTTCAACGGCTCTGTTACCACTGCCAACCGCGCAGGCGGTATTACGGGCTATGCCGACGGTGGCTGTACCTTCCGGCTTTGCTCCAACGGTGCAGATATTAAGACCACCACAGGTGAGGACGGCGCAGGCGGTCTGGCAGGCGTTGCAAGAAGTAGCTGTAAATTCGAATACTGTGCCAACTACGGCACAGTTACTGCCACTGTCAATGCCGCAGGCGGTATTGCCGGTTGGGGTCAGACCAATATCAAGCTGACCGGCTGTATCAATACGGGCATCATTTCTGCCCCCAGTGATTATGCCGCACTGTCCCGTGTAGGCTCCGGCTTCAGCGGAACATGGACAGATTGCTTCTGCCTGAAGTCTGCTTGCTCCACCTCTGTTTCCGGCACAGGAAGAGATGAAAGAGACTTCGCCTCCGGTGTTGTAGCCGGTACGATCAATACCGCAGTCAGAACGGTTACTAGTAACGGTGCATATACCGGCACCCCCCGTTTCCCTGCCATCCGTACGGAGAACGAGGCTCCCGCAACCTGCAACCGCCTGTATGCTTATGATAACGGTGTTACCATCGGTTTTACTACGGTTTACGGCAATGTGGGAGACAGTGTCCCCATGACCGATGCTTCCGATTATTACAGCACAGAAGCCCATGTGCTTACCGATGAGCTGGTGAGCCATGCCTATCCCATTGCCATTGCTTACAAGATCCACTTCAATCTCAACGGCGGTTCTTTCGCCGAGGAAACTGCCGACAGCTATACCTATGCTGTGGGCGCATCCCTGCCCCTTGCCAATCAGCTCCAAAAGGATGGCTATGCCTTTGCAGGCTGGTATGAAAGCTCTGCACTGAGCGGACAGCCTGTGGCAACTGTTGGGCCGTATGTCCGTGGAGAAAAGACCTACTATGCCAAGTGGGGCGCTCTTGTGGAGATCCACAGCGTAGAGGAATATCTGGCCTTTGTACAGGCGGTCAACAGCGGAAACAACTACAAGGACAAGGTTGTACGGATCATGGCTGATCTGGACTTCGGCGGTGCAAGCATCCCTGCAGTGGGCAGTAGCAGCGCACCCTTCTGCGGTGTCCTTGACGGCAATGGCCACAGCCTGAAGAACTTTCATATCAGCGGTGGCGCAAACACCGGTGTGGTAGGCTATTTGAAGGAAGGTACAGTCCGCTTCCTGAAGCCGGAGAACGGCAAGGTTTCAGGCAAGACCAATACCGGCAGTGTGGTTGGCTACAACCAACTGGGTCTTGTACTGGGCTGTGAAAGCTCCGCCACTGTGGTCAATACCGCTACGGCTTATGATACCACTGTCATGAGCTTCAATATCCGTTGCGGTGACGATGCTTCTCCCAACTCCATTTCCGAGCGTACTCCCCGTGTCAAGACCTATCTGGCAACTTACTCTCCCGATATCATCGGCTTACAGGAGGTCACTCCCGCTTGGAAGACCGTTCTCAGCAGTGCCTTGTCCGGCTACAGCAGTGAGTTTGTATACAGAGGCTCCTCCTCTGCGGAAGCTGCACCCCTGTACTGGAAATCCTCCAAGTTCAATGCCTTGGAGCAGGGCACTTTCTGGCTCAGTGAAACTCCCGACAAGATCTCCTATGGCTGGGGCGCTACCTACTACCGCACCTGCTCTTACGCAGTCCTCCAGCCCAAGAATACGGATATCATCATTCTGGCATATAACACCCACCTGGATCACCAGTCTGCTCAGGCGCAGATCGAGGGCATCAAGCTGGTCAAGAGCCGTATTGATACCATGGAAAGCAAGTATCGCAATAAGGGCTATACGGAAATTTACACCTTTGTTACCGGTGACTTTAATGCAACACCCTCTTCGGAAGCCGGATCTTACCTCTCCAAGACCATGGTAGAGGCACGAAATGCCGCAGTTTCTCTGGGCACTCCTCTGAATCAGAATACCTACAGTGCCTATAATGCAAGCCCTACCACCCTTATCGACTATATCTTTGTCAGCCGCAATACGGATGTGAAGACCTATAAGGTCACCTTGGACAAATACAACGGCAATGCGGCTTCCGACCACTATGGTCTGTACGGCACTGTCCGTCTGGGTGGCAATTCTCAGGGCGGTGTGGTCGGCTACAACACCGGCCGTGTACAAAGCTGTGGCTTTACGGGCAGCATCGACACCAAGTGCGGACACGGTGGCATTGCCGGCTACAATACCGGCACGATCATCGGCTCTTATGCAAGCATTACTCCCAAGGTCAGCGATGTATTTGTCAACGGCATTGCGGGGAAGCTGGACGGCAATGTTTACTTCTCTTATTATAAATCCGGCATGGGTCTCAGCGGTCAGGGTAGCACCACCGGGGATCTGACCAAGAATTCCTATCTGAGCATGCTGAACCATCCCCTGAAGCTTTGGTCCATGGAAAAGTCCGTCAATGAGGGTCTGCCCTTCATTTGCCTGAAGCATGAGTTTGTCTATGTGGACAATGGAGACGGTACTCACGGCGGAAGCTGTGCCCTTTGCGGAGCATCTGCGGTAGAGGAACACACAGCCGTGACCGCTGAGGCCATTGCTCCCGACTGCGTCACAGCAGGTAAGACGGAAGGCAGTCACTGCTTCTATTGCGGACTGGTCTTTGTGGCACAGGAGAACATCCCTGCCACCGGTCACAGCTACAAGGAAGCCATCACAACAGAGCCCGGCTGTGAAAGCGCCGGTGTCAAGACCTTCACCTGTGAGTCCTGCGGTCACAGCTACACAGAGGAGCTACAAGCCAAAGGTCATAACTACACAAGCACTGTGACAACGGAGCCTACCTGTGTTTCTGCCGGTGTTCGCACCTATACCTGTGAGCTCTGCAACAACAGCTATACAGAGGTCATTCTCGCCAAGGGTCATACGCCTGTGGTCGATGAGGCGATTGCTCCCTCCTGTCTCAGCTCCGGCCTGTCCGAAGGCTCTCACTGCGGTGTATGTAATGTAGTGATCGTAGCGCAGACTGTCCTGCCCCGACTGGGTCACGACTATGTGTACAGCAACACAAGCAAGGACAATCACACCGGTGTGTGCAGTCGTTGCGGAAGAACACAGGAAAAGCCCCATGAATTTGAAAACGGCAGTTGCTTCTGCGGTGCAACCGAAGGCGCAGCTGTGGATGAAAGCATCCGTATTTCCCACACCCTGAATCTGGCAAGTGATATTTCCATTAACTTTGCGGTATCTGTCACGGCACTTGCACAGTACGACAGCTACTATCTGGAATGCGCTCTGCCGAAATATGAGGGTAACCAACTCCTGGGTACGGAGATCCTGAAGCTTGAGCCTGTGAAGAACGGCGCTTACTACTACTTCACCCTGACGGGAATTACCGCCGTACAGATGGGCGACATGGTCGAGGCTGTCCTCCACATGAGTAAGGACGGTGTGGAATATGTTTCCAAGACCGACAGCTACAGCGTTTCTACCTATGCCTACTCCATGATGAAGCAGAGCAAGAACGAAGATATGCTGACCCTGTGTGCCGATCTCCTCCGCTACGGTGCAGAGGCACAGCTGTTCAAGGGCTACCGCACAGATGCCCTGGTGGATGAGGCCCTGACCTCTGAGCAGAGAGCCTATCTCAGCAATACGGAGGCTCTGGAATTCTCCGCTACGGACAAGCTGAAGTCGGATCTGAGCAACCCCAAGATCCGCTTTGTGGGCAAGTCTCTGGATCTGGGCTCTAAGATCGGCATTAAGTATATTTTCGAAGCTTCCGCCTATACGGGAGATGTGACAAAGCTGAGCATGAAGATCCGTTATGAGGACTGCACCGGAGAGATCCTGGATGTGATCCTGACAGAGCCCGAGGTCTATGATGCTTCCAAGGGCTATTACAGCTTCAGCTTCTACGGACTGTTGGCGGCAGAAATGCGTACGGTATTGGATGTTGCCGTCTGTGCAGGGGAGACCCAACTGAGCCAGACTCTCAGCTACAGCGCACAGACCTATGCTTCCAAGCATACCGGCGATGCTCTTGCACCTCTGTGCAAGGCCCTGTTTGCCTACTCCGACAGCGCAAGCAGATACTTCGCCTCCTAAGCGCTCTGCTCAACTTAAGAACAAAGAAACAGGCATCCTCCGATCCCCTTTTGGGGATCGGAGGGAGCCTGCGTATGTTGGATGGTTTTCGTCGAGGAAGTAAGCCTTTGCACTGTCACTGTAGGCCATCAGAGCCTTGCACAGCTGCAAAAGCGCTCCTGTTTTGTTGTTGCCGTAGGTATCGGCGCTGTACTGCAGGGTGCAGGACAAGGGGGTTTCGCCGTGATAGACCTGTACGGAAACCACACTGAACATAAGTGCTGTCTGAGTTCATAAGGTAAAATCACCGGAATCGACCCCTGGGATTCCGGTGATTTTTTAGATAATGTGTACCTTTCCTTCGAGCATCAAGTAGGGACTTATTCGGCAGACATTAGATAAGTATCTTTCAAATAACGGAAGGTTGCCTTCTCCCCTTCGTCTCTCAGCATAGTGAGAACGTGGACCAGATCGTCCCTGGTCTTAGGATGCATCATGGACATATCTCTGCCCTCGGAGGAACGGAGAAGATAATCCAGAGCATCCCCGTCGCTGTAAGCCTTGCCACGGTAGATTTTGCAGGCGGCAATGCGATCCATGACCATCTCCACGAAATATCGGGGAGGCATCTGTACCGCTTCGTACTTGCGGCTGGTAATACTGAGGTCTGTCCAGTATTCGAAATGGTGTTTATTCCGTCCCTTGTGGTGCATCCATGCGGTGGAATAGCCGATAAGCTCCCGTTCCCTGCTGTTGGGAGAGCGGTTGCCCTGATAATACCGAATACCGGAGCGGAATTCCGTAGGAGAATATTTGGATAAATCATGGGTCAGCCCCTGCCAATAGAGCCCTACACGGAAACAATGCTTCCGTACCATCCAGCGGTGTTTGGTAATGGTGATAAAATGTCTGAGACCCTTCATAACAGCCTCTCCCCTTTCCGAGCCTGTGTATTTACACGCTTTTTGTGTTTTCATTATATCATACAGAGCCCGTGAAGTAAATACAGAATTCCCTTGAGTTTTTCACGCTGCGCAAAAATTGCGTCCCATACCTACACAACAATTTCAGTTTGTTGGGCTGTTTTAAGCTTGCACAGACCCCTTGACTCTCCCTTTGGGAGAGCCGGCGCCGAAGGCGACTGAGAGGGCAGACTGCAGTATAGTCCGGAATCAACCATTGAAGCAAACACCGCCCCTACTGCCCTCTCAGTCATCTGCACGAAGCGACAATGACAGCTCTCCCAAGGGAGAGCCAAGGGGCTTGTGCGGACTTGTAAAACGGTTCAATAAATCGGAATCTATACACGATAAGGGATACTCGACCGGGTGATCGAGTATCCCTTATTGTTGTTTATGGGGGGCTTGCCGACCTTGGATCCCTTGAAGCCTAGTCTGTGGGATAGGTGGCGGAGCTGTAGGCCTTGTGATATTGTGTGGGTGTGGTATCGCATAGGGTGCGGAATATAGAGGGTGATCCTGTGTGCTGACAAACTTTTGCTTTGTCCTTAATCTACATTTACTTTAGATTCCGCAGGAAGGATAAGCTTTTATGCTGTGACAGAGAATATTCCTTCGCCTGTGTTGGGCAACAGAATGCTTATCAAACAGGCGGCGCATCGTAGAATGCAACACCTTCATAATTCCACCCTAAGCCTTCAAGATTAAGTCGCTCTTCCATACTGCCTGTATAATTGTGCATGCCGGAATTGGGATTATAGAGTCGATAAATAGGATGGCTGTTTGCCGGAGAGGAGTTAAAGGCAACACCTTCGTAATTCCATCCGGCGCGAACAAGGTTGTCTTTTTCCGTTTTGCTTGTCGTGTAATGGTGATAGTTTGCATTAGGGTTATAAAGACGGTAAACAGGCTCGCCATATGTGACCGGGGCGTATAAAAGGATGCCTTCATCCTTCCAGCCTGATTTTACAAGATTTATTTTTTCTGTTCCGCTACCTGTGTAAAAGTGTTCTCCGGAATTAGGGTTGTACAGTCGGTATATGGGAATGCCATTTACTTTGATCGTGATTGTAAAGCTGGCAGATACATTGAGTTCGTCTGTAGCAGTAATTGTAAGTTTGTGGATGCCCAAGGAAAGCTCAGGAGTCCTAAAGGGGATCAAACCGTTTGAGACGGTAATAGGAACACTATTTTTGTAATTTGTAAAATCGCTAATAGTTTTATATACTTTTCCGTTATAACGGGCTTCAACCTTTTTCAGATTATAGTTAGAGGTGATTAAGCCCTCAATGGTACAACTACTTCCCTGTGTAATTGAGTAGGTGTTTTTAATGATAGAAAAACTTATTTTTGAGGGTTTGAGTCTGTAGGTGGACTTAACAGTCTGAACTGCGTCTACCTTGCCCTGGCCGGGGTAAGCATCTTCGTCAGAAACAAAGATGGGGAATGCAATATAGTAGCTCTTAGCCTGAGACTGAGAGTAGAAAGAGTATGCGGGGTCCCAGTTACAGCCGGCAGCAGACTTCATGTAAGCAGCTGCGTTCTTCACATCGGAGCCGGCCTTCATCTCGTTCCAGAAGTAGGTCTCGTACTTGTAGTCGCCGGTGAAGGAGACAGCCTGAGAATAGCCGTAAACTACTTCGACACCTGCATTCCGCATGGGCTTGTACAGTCCGTCAGTTGCCATACTATAACATGTGGCCATCCACAGGATGGAATTGGGAGCGGCCTTGGTCATGTGGTTTTTGATAACAGTGCCGTCAACGAGATAGGTGCCATTACCGCCGTAGAGTGTATGGTAGTAAATGCTGTAGGGGCCCTGTACCGGAGTCCAATCAGAATCTGTGATGCCGCTACCGCTTTTTAGGTGCAAGTAGGAAGTATTTGCACGAGAAACACGGTCGCCGTTAGTTCCGTAGTAGTCAGTGCTGCCGTGGGAGTCGAAGATCACGATGCCGCCATTCTGCATAGCGGTGGCAATGTTTGTGATAGTGGCATCGGCCCCCTGATACAGGGTGTATGTACCACCCATGGTCTTTGCGATGGATTTTGCTTCGTTCTTGTACTGATCGGTGAAGGTATTCTCATAGCCGTAATAGGGGCCGATCAGATATACATCCTTGGAGCCGGAGCTACCGCCTCTGGTTGCATAAGAAACGGTCTCGGTAGTATCCAGACCCTGCTCAGCAGTGTTGCGGGTGTTGTAGCGGAACACGGGAGAGTAGCAGCAGACGATGCCTTCGCTGGTTTCCCAGGAGAAGAAGTCACCGTTACGAACGATGGAACCTTTTACATAGGTTTTGGAGGCTCTGACCAGAGCTTCCACATCATCGGAAAGGTCTGCGTAATTTTTAGCTGTAACGACACGGCTTCTGGTAGAAGTGATTTTTTTCTTTTCAAGAGAGTCTATTTTGTTCCAAATATCTTTTTCCAGGATCAGTTCAGATCTTTTTGAATTCCCTTTCGATCTGTCTTTGATGTTTGCGGCGAAAACGAATACAGACATCAAACTGCACAGAATAGAAATGATTAGGAAAATGGGAACAAGCTTTTTGATGAATTTAAACATTGCGATTCCTCCTTGTTGGTGTAAAATTTTGAAACTAACTTGCGGTGGGGCTAAATTAATGCCTATGCACCAAATTAAGAGCCGATAAACCTTCATTCACACTCCTTCAACAAGGTATTTGGTGCGCTAATTTAAGTATAGCATATATGCGCCTCAATGTCAAACTCTTATTGAACGCTTCAGCTACCCTGAAAGGGCAAGGGAATGGAAAGCGTTTCGTATTCCCATTGCTTCCAATGGGTGATCCACTCATCTACTGCGACAACCCCTCAGTCAGCTTCGCTGACAGCTCCCTTAACACAAGAGAGCCTTCCCACATCCAACATTTCCAAAGACATAGAGATTTAAAGTTAACGCAGTAGTAGGAGGGGAACAGGGGCAGAAATTCACTCCACAAGTCCGTATTTGACTTTGATGCGGTCTAATTTCTCCAGCATGGGCTCTGCGGCGATGAGCAGAAAGAGGATGGTTGCGGCAGCATGAACAAGGTCCATAGGTAGTCCCGATATGCAGTATGCCATAAGAGTATGCAAATTGAGCCCCTCAGGACTCCAGATGATGGCAGAGGCGCAGTTCATGATGAGGCCATAAAGGAATACAGCACAAATTCCTCCAAAGGCCGCAAGACTTCCCCGACTGCGACGGAGCCACCCTTTTCGGAACAGGATCCCAGCAAGGAAGCCGATCATACCCATGCTGAACATTTGCCAAGGTGTCCAAGGACCTTGGGAGAACAGAATATTTGAGGTCAGCATGGTAATTGCACCAACGATAAAGCCCGTTTCTCCCCCGAAGGCGACCCCGGAAATTATGACCAAGGCCATCACGGGCTTAAACTGAGGGAGCATAAAAAACGCAGATCTTCCTGCAACACCAAGGGCGCATAAGACGGCGATCACGACCAACTCTCTGGCTTTTGGCTTCCTACCTTCAAAGATCAGGAAGAAGGGCAACATAGACTGTCCAAGAACCAAAAAAGCGATGATAGGATAATGGCGGTTTCCGAAATACATAGCACCTACAAATATCGTTAGGGGAATACACAGGAGTATTAAAACCGTTGCCACAGCAGTTCGCTTACTGAGTCTGCGCCGATCCCGAGGTGTCTGTAGCAAAAGGGGAGCTGCACTTCTGCGACCCGTAGCTAAAATGAACAGGGTTAAAGCAGTGATCAAAACAACATACAGCCATAATTGGTTTTTCCCCTCCGAGCTTATGCCACTATCGCTGATCAAGGCAGACAGATCGCTTATGCTCGTAGCATAGAAAAACACGATCAGTGCAACAGCAAGTGCTACTGCGGCAGTGATCTTTCTCCACAGGCTCAGTGGTTTCGGCTTGAAATTTACGGCTGATTCTTTCGGTTCGGGGATCGGCCTTACGGCGGGAAGCTCCCCCTCCTGCGGTACAGTGCCACCACAACAACGGATGATTTGCTCTACCGTTACAGCCTTAGGGAGCA
Source organism: Oscillospiraceae bacterium (assembly GCA_017391305.1). GTDB lineage: Bacteria > Bacillota > Clostridia > Oscillospirales > Oscillospiraceae > JAZOXB01. The sequence goes on from JAFOZC010000157.1 coordinate 12,205, forward strand.
AGTGACGAGCCATGCGGTTTGCAGGCGTTGTGTAAAAGCTGTTCCCGGAGAAGAATTCCTCCCCCACACCTTCCGCAACAATATTGCCGTCAAAGAACAGCCCACATCTGTGAGCATATTCCGCACAGAAAGCCACATCATGACTGACCATCAAAACAGTGACCCCTTGGTTGCAAAGTTTCCGAAGGATCAGAGCAAAGCTTCGTTTAAATTCCGCATCAAAGCCCTTGGTAGGCTCATCTAAAAGTAAAATATCCGGCTCGGTAAGTAAGACCTTCCCCAATGCCGTCCGTTGCTGTTCTCCCCCGGATAGATCGTAGGGATGACGATCCAAGAAGTCCCTCAGACCACAAAGCTCCACGATCCGTGAAAGTCTGCGATCCTGTATGTCCTTGGGTATGTGCATTCCTTTGAACACTTCGTAAAGATCCTCTCTGACCGTCCGCTTCACAAATAGGGTTTGTGGATTCTGGGGCAAATGTCCTATCCTGCCGCTACAGCGAAGCTCTCCCCGATAAGGGGAGCGCAGATTTGATATCAGCTTTAAAGCAGTTGACTTTCCTGCACCGTTGCCTCCAAGCAAAGCGTAAAATTCACCCTTGTGCAATTGCAATGAGAAGCCCTTCACCACATCGGGACTATCCTTCTCATAACGGAACCACAGATTTTCACAACAGACCGTCAGGATGTCGGGATACAGAGGGGAAGTCTTGCTCACAAACGGAAGAAGGGGCTGTTCTCCCTCTCGCTTACTCAGGAAATCACTGCCGTCTCTGACGCTTATGGGACAAGGAAGCTCCGTATCTATGCCTGCCCACACACGCATTGCCGTAGGCATGGCAAGGAACATCCCACTGCCCTGCTCCCTGAGTTGTAAGGCCACCTGTGTCGGCTCACCGTCACATATCACCGTTCCTTCTTTCATTACCGCAACACGAGTGGAAAAGGGAAAGGCCTCCTCCAAACGGTGCTCTGTCAGAATCACGGTAGTGCCGATCTCACGGTTGATTCTTCCCAACAAAGCAATAAAATCTGCCGCGGCAATGGGGTCAAGCTGTGCTGTCGGTTCGTCCAATACAAGAACATCCGGTTGCATGGCCATTACCGATGCCAGACTCAGAAGCTGTTTCTGTCCTCCCGACAGCTCGGACACATTTCTGTAAAACCAATTCTCTATGCCAAAGAAAGCCGCAATCTCAGCAACACGACGGCGAATGGTAGGGGTATCGTAGCCTAAACTCTCCAAGCCAAATGCCAGCTCATGCCAAACCTTATCGGTGACCACCTGATTCTCGGGAGATTGAAGGACATAGCCGATCCGCTGAGCCTGTTCTCGCTGAGACCACTCAGAAAGGCTTCGTCCACAATAGAGAATCTCGCCCTCAAGTTGTCCGTGAGGCGCCATGCAGGATTTTAACTGTCTCAACAAAGTTGACTTTCCGCAACCGGAGGGGCCGCAAAGAATCAAGAACTCTCCCCGATGAATCTGTATGTTAATATGAGACAGAGCCTGTTTCTCACTGTCGGGATAGGTAAAGGCTACATTTTTGAATGAATATAATTCCATTTTTTCTCCTCTACTGCGTTAAGTACGATCGGTAAGGCGCAAAGAATCAAATAAACAAATTGAAAGAACAGGGTCACCGCATTCAGTTCCATATAGCGGATATCGGGGAAATATCGGAAGCCGAACGCAGAAGCCACGATTCCTACCGAGAGAAACAGACCGCAAAAGCCCAAAAATGCCAAAGCGATCTCATCCCGATCTTCAAAGCGATAGATGGAGAAGGCACTGCGACCCTTTAGGCCGTATCCACGGCTTTTCATACTATCGGCGGTATCAATGGCATTTTCCAGAGACCAGGTGATCATTATGGATAGTACCGTGATTGCACTGCCGACTCTTTGCAGAAGGCTTCCTTCCGATATATCCCTGCCAATGCTCCGACGGGCTTCCACCACCAATTCCATCTGTTGCCGAAACTTAGGGATAAAGCGTAGGGTCATGCTCAATACAAGAGATAAGGAAGGAATGATCCGTCCAAAAAGGTAAATGAATTTATCCGAAGTAATCACTCTTTGAAAATTCAAAAACCACAGCATAACTGTTGCAATCATTGCTCCGGAGCTGATCCCATAGAGAATACTTTCCAAGGTAAGGGGATTCCCTGTGGGCAAATACAGCAAAATAGTAAGCCCCTCATGGTTAAAGGCAGGATTGATAAAGGCTGTGAGCAGTACCATTGGCAGACACCATTTCAGGCAAAACAGCACCGCTTTTTTCCCCTCTGCCTGAATGCCATAGATGGAGGCACATAGCAGAGAGATCCCCTGTGACAAGGGATGATTCAGCACCATAGTAAAGCCAATGACCAAAGAGAAATAGAAAAAGTTCACCAATGGATGGTAGTGCGTAAATCGATCCTTCATATCAGCCACCAATGGCGTAACCGCCGTCGATATCCTTGCCTAAGTCACAGGTGTAACGCCATTGCACAACATCCCCATCTCTGAGCTGATAACGAGAGCATCCGTAATTGGGATACCAGCCGTTCACACGGTACATCCACCCGGACAAGCTGCCGCAATCGAATTCGTATAGATTGGAGATGCCCTCTACATAGGCACTGTTATAAATCGGAGTCCAGGACGCCTCCATGTGGATCTTATTCTCCCTGCAAACTCGTTGTAAAACATCGAAAACAGATTCCCCCTCATAAAATGTGACGGTGGTCTCAGGGAAGATCACTCCGTCTGAAGGCACTAAATCCAGTTTATCCGAGTCCAATTGATCCAACTGATTCAAGATCGTGGCGCACTCAATGGAGAAGGTACAGCTAAGGGAAGTTTGGGCATTCACTTCCTGATGTTCCGGCTCAACAGGCTTTGGTTTTCCTTCCGGAACGGGATCTGTAAGGTATTTGTCCTTGCCATTGGTATAGAGGTGTTCATCCCCTTCTTGGGCAGCAGATAAATAAGGATCATTCTCTATATCGGAAGGCGGTGTCTCTTCCCTCCCGGATTCTGTTTCAACTACTGAGGAAGCTTGGGGAAGCTCATCCCCACGAATGGCTATGGTGCTTACGGTACCGTCCAAGCTCATATTTAATATACTATTCTTACTGCCCGTTAGGGAGACAGATAACACGGGTTTGTCTGCCTCATAGCCTGTAGCACCTTGATATTCCCATTTATCTGCCAAATAGACAGACAACAGAGCAGAGAATCCAAAGGCCTCCTCTTGAGAGAGCTGGACAATGACCTCTTGTCCCTTCCTTTCCCTAATGTCAACGGATAAATTGACATCCTTCACTTCCTGAATATCACTGCCAAATATTGTCCATTCGTAGGATATCTCTTCGGATGTGCCCATAAAGACTGCAATGGCATTTTCATTCCGAATTTGGGAAAGGATGCGAGCTTCTATTATGCCATCGGCGGGAATTTCAATCGCCTCCTGAAGGCTTGCGCCCCCAAAGCTTCCGTCACAGCTACATGCAAGAACGGCAATGGAAAGAATCAATAGTATGCTGAGCGTTTTTTTCATGCTTATTCTCCAATCACAAGTCTTCCGTTTTTCGCCACAAGGGTATGATTCGTTATGGCAAGACTCCGGTTTTCGTCTGTTGCGGCAAATACGGCATCCTCTATACTGAGATCAAGGACATTGCCCGGGGAAACAGTACCCCGCAATCGAAATCTCAGCCGAAGCAAAACACCTTCCTCCCCTTCCAACAAATCCTTGCTGAAGGCATGCTTCCCTCCGGTGATATCCAGATACATGATATTGATTTGCCCCCGATCATTGCTTGCCTGAACGTTACAATTCCAGTTTGGCAGTTGTCCCCCGACCTTAGTTTCACTGCTCAGAACAAAGACGTTTCCCTCATCCAAACCAAGGAATTCCAAGCGTGAGGGATCGAAGGCGATGCCCATACTCACAGCGGGATACAGGGCATCTCCTAAATCGGTAATTGTCACATCTAAAGAGAATTCCTCCCTTTGAGAAGCGGAAAGCTTTTGAGGTGTTTCCACAATAAGGGTAGGCACAGTAGCTGTCTGTCTGTGGAATCGAAAAAACAGTAAGATGGCGATCAGAATCACTGCAACTCCCAAAAGAAGCCACCACCAGGCTTTCCCCTTACTTACTGTTTCTATCTCTTTTTCTGCCATAGAAGCTCCTTTCAAAAGGTGGGAAGCAAGCTTCCCACCTCCTTGTGTCATGACGATTGCGAAGTATAGCTTGCAGCTCCTGTCACGATCCCGTATTCCGTACCGTTTACAAAAGCCTCTACGATCCCCAATGCGTCGAAGGTGTTGATGCGGCTGTCGCCATTGACATTCAGTACCAATATTTGAGCATCGGTAGGTGCTTCCCCTTTCCGAAGCCATGCATTTACAACCGCAAGAGCATCCTGTGCATTGACGATCCCATCCCCATTTGCATCACCGAAAGCAATTGCATCATCAGATACAGCTCCAATAGAGTAATTCTTAGGATCCACAAATTTCTCCATGTCAATAGCGCTGTCTACCAGAGCAATATAGGTAGCAATGCCGGTTTTGTCGCTTACTTCCTTACAGTATCGGAATGCAATTTCAGTATTACCGTTGCGGAAAGTCAGCCGAGAGCCCTTTGCAATGGAGGTAACAGCTACTGCCACTGCCTTCTTATCAGAGGGGATCAGATCCACATCATCTCCTTTGTACAGGCATACAGCACTGAGGGAAATTCCTTCCACCACACTCACAACAGCCTTGGCAGAAGCTGTATCTACAATGATCATGGAAGCCTCATCGGTCGAGTCCGCCCCCAGCTTCACCGACATGCCGGACAGGCCGATGCTGATTTGATTTCTCGGAATTTCTCCGTCAATTTTGAGTGTAACGGTAAACAGCTCTGTGGGGAAGGATTCGCCTGTAACGCGCAGGGAATGATTCCCGTTTGCATCAAAGTAGACTAAGCGAAGCTTTCCGCTGTCAGCTTCCCAATTCCAGCTTACTTCGCCTCCTGTCAGGTAGGCACTTACCTTGACATCGGTGACACGGATTCC
>JAFOZC010000019.1 GCA_017391305.1 Oscillospiraceae bacterium
ACAAGATCAATGTTCCCGAAGCACGTGAAGCTATGGATAAGTTCAAGATGGAAGCTGCCTCCGAGGTCGGCGTTGACCTGAAGCAGGGCTACAACGGCCACCTGACCTCCCGAGAAGCCGGCTCCGTCGGCGGCCAGATGGTCAAGAAGATGATCGAGGAATACGAGCGTAATCTGAAGTAAGTTTTTCTCCAAAAAGGAACGCACTCCGATTTTTTGTCGGGGTGCGTTCGAACTGTTGCTTGGATCAGGGGTTGATTCCGATTTGGCTCCGGAGTCAAAATTCGGAAAGGGTAAAGAAATATGTTGTGGTTTTTGAACAATGTCATTGTTTTTGGTGTAAGCGCAAAGGGGTTTGCCTAATTTGTATCTTATTGGGAGATACCGAATAACCGGACAGTTTAATGAAACTCGGTATTGAAGCCTCATCGACCACCGGGGTGTGTGGTCGATGAGGCTTTTGTACTAGGAGGGAGATTTGCGGCAGAGGGTGTTAAAATGGGACTTCGGTTCGGGGATTAGGGCTGAAAGTAGGATCTGGCGCTGTCGGAGTAACTTAGGAGAGCCTTGCAGAGGGTGAGAAGGGAGCCGGTTTTGTTGTGGGGGTAGGTGTCGGCACTGTATTGCAGGGTGGTGGAGACGGGATACAGGCCGGAGAAGATTTGGACGGACAGGACGCTACGGAGCTCTGCGGCCAAGAGACTGTCTACAGTGAAGGAGTAGAGGTTCTTGTCGGCATTGTAGATTTCGGGATCTTCTATGACAAGGAGCTTGGCGTTGCCGTAGATGTCTGTGTAGCGTAACTGCATGCCCAAGGTGGAAATGTCCCCTGTATAGCCGCTGGGGTCAAAGACGAATTTGAGGGATACTCTGGATTCTAAGTTCAGTGCCTTACCTGCCCAGAGAACGGTGGGGCTTTGAAGGTCGGACAGCTCCATGTTGGTGTTTCCAAAGGGGACATTTTCCATATCCGAGAGGTAGGCGGTCTGCTCTTCGGTCATGGTGCTGTCGGCCAGACTGTCCATGCGGTAGGACTTATAGATCTGGGCCTTAGCACCGTAGCGCAGGAGATCGGCGCAGAGAGTTTTCAGGCTTTGGGGACTTGCGGCTCTGCTTAGCTGAGAGTAGGCATAGGAAGCGATAGAGTACTCATCGGTTTCCGAGCGGTAGGGGAGTCCGTCCTTGAAGCCGTAAAGGAAGGAATGGATGCTGTCCTTCATCCGCACTGCGGTCAGACCGTTCAGGGTGAAATAATAGTAATTGCCCTTCTCTACAGGGGCGATGCGATAGGTTTCCGTTCCTACTTTGGTATTGCCCTCGTAGTGATCTACGGAGCTTTCCAAATAGACGGTGGAGAGATCGAAGCCTTCCAGCAGCTCTTTTGCCACAAGGTAATTGACGGAAATGTCGCTTGCCAGATTCAGACTATGGTTCAGCTTCAAGGCGGGGTCTACATAGGGATCAATGTCGTAGGGATCGGGAATGCTTTCCATAGGTCCGATGTAGAAGGAATCGACCTCGATACGGGCTTCTTCCTGCCCGGGGGCAAGGTTGCTGATATAGATCCGCAGAGCCTGAATATCCGTCTCTTCCTTAAAGAAATCCGGCATGGGAACGGTGACGGTGAAGTAGCCGCTGTCGATGACGGTGGCAGGGTGATCCTTTCGGAGCTGGGGATTGTAGTAGAAATCCGTTTTTGCGGAGCTTGCGTAGGCAATGCCGATAGAAAGGGGAAGGGCGGGATCAAAGGCAGTGGCATGGTCGATCCGCAGCCGCATTTGGAGGAAATCACTTTGGGAGGGCTTGTAGTGGAGGGGGCGATCCGTTAGGCTGTTGCCGGTTTGGAAATAGTGGTTTCCGCCGACGGTGACATGGGCAAGCAATGTACCCTGCAAAGGATCGTTCCAGATGCCTCGCATGGTGGCGGTTCTGGGGAACCAGGGGCTGTTATCGAAGTTGCGGTAGCCATAGAGGGAGGTCAAATAACGCATTTCATCACTGTCGCGGTCGGTGAAATCGAAATAGAGATAATCTTTTTGAGGCAGATATTCCTTTTGTCCAATGTATACCTGATCAATGGTGATGGTTGCTGTTTTACCGCTGACGGGGGCAAGGTTTGTGAAATACAGCCGCAGTCCGCTGATCTCCTCTGCGGTGACGAAGGCATCATTCATTGCCATAGTCAGGGTAAAATATTCTCCGTTCAGTTGGGACTGGGTAACGGTTTGCGTGACTCTGTCTCCGTAACGGAAGTCCTCCCGATCCGGGGTGATGTATACGAGGCCGATGGTCATAGGTGTTGCGGCATCGTTGGCGGTGGCATTGCTGATCTTCAGGCGCATCTGGAAATAATCACCCTCCTGGGGGATGTAGTGCAGAGGCCTGTCGGAGACGGTGCTGCCGGTTTGGATATAATGGTTTCCACCGGCGGTGAGGTTGGTGCTCAGAGTTCCTTCGGTGTTGTTTAATACGGCGGCACTCATGGAGGCGGGACGGGGGAACCAGTTGCCTGTATCGTAGTTGAGACTGCCGTAGAGCTTGTCCTGATAGCGGAAACGGGCAAGTCTTTCATTGGCGAAGCCAAAGTACAGACCTTTGGTAAAGCGGAACTGATCCAAGCCCACAGAGCCGCTGAATTTCAGGTAAACGGTATGCTTTCCCGGTGCGATGGGGGAAATTTTGGCTTGGGAGGAGGCATAGCTTGTGCTGTTGACGGTGAGGGTAGCCAGGAGATTTTCCGGCTTCGTTCCGTCAAGATAGACGGAAAGCTTGGAATTACTGCCGATGGTCTTGGCGGTGAAAATATTTTCTTTTCCGTCAAATTCAATATTCTCATAAACCAAGGTATCCTTGGCAGAAAGGGAGGTGACGGTTTTGTTCTTGCCGGCGTTCCAATCCTCGGGAACAGAGAAGCCGTAGGTATCAAAATTGAAGCTGCTGAAATGCTCCGCATCAATGCGGTCGGAGGCGGGGCGGATGCGATATCTTTCCTGAATGTAATTGACCAGAGGGCCGGGGCGGTCGGTCATGACACCGGTGTAGCCGATGTCAAACAGGTCTGCCCAGCCGATCTCACAGTCGATTTTGGCATTGGCGCCCATGTAGCTGGGGTCGCCGGTGTTACAGCGGAGGTAGATGCCTTTTTCTCTGCAATAGGGGACAAGATCGGTTCTGATCCGTTCCTCGTTGGAATCGTTGACACCTGCCGCAAGACCGACGACACGGATCCCGGCATCCAAGAGAAGCTGGATCTTTGAGGGATAGCTGTTGTTATATTCAAAGACCATAGTGGTCTGAACCTCTTGTGCGGTAATGGGTCGGGAGGGATATTTTTTGTTCCAAAGGGCAGCACCTGCGGCAAACCAGGGGGTCAGATCCGCTAAGGTGTAGTTGCCTTTGAAAACAACGTAGTCCAGCATGTCCCATTCCTTGGCACAAACGTAGGCGGCGGCAAAGCTGTCTGCGGTGGTGACCTTGTCCATCAGGAGAAGGGCTCGCTTGTTGACCAGCTCCAGAATGGAGTCAAAACGGGAAATAGGCATAGTTCCGCCTGCCTTGGCGGTACCGACGTTGGCAACGTAGGTGGGCAGGGAATTGAGCACCTTGGCATCCTCGGCGGTGAGGATGTAGCTGGTGCCTTGGTTACCCATGCCATCCTCCAGAGAGTATTTTTTAGCCTGAGCCCATGTGATCTCGTGGATATAAATGAGGCTGTCAGCATCGGTCATACGGCGGAGATTGTCGTCGTGGAGGGCAACGGGAACACCGTCCTTTGTCACGTGGAAGTCTACTTCGATGACATCCACACCCATGTTAATGCAGGAATTGATGCCTAAGATAGAGGCTTCCGGGAAATTGCGCCAGTCGGTTTTGTGGGAAATGGCCAAGGGAATGCCGCGTTCGATTTTTTCCCAAATAGGCTGGGCGCGGAAGGAGGGGACGGGGTAACTGCCACGGGTAGCGGGCTTAGGGGTAGCGGTGCTTGCGGCGCTGAGGGGAAGGCTGCCCAAGAGAAGACTTAGGCAAAGAATGAGGGGGAGGATACGTTTCATACGAGGTGTCTCCTTTCGTAGATGATCCCGAGGTATACGAACCGTTTGGGGGTCGCGATATGGGGGGTGATGCGGTAATTTTATCATATATTATATGTAATGTCTATAGGAATTCGGAGGAGAAAGGGATGGAAATGGAGGGGCGTGATTTGGTGTTGATGTTTGGGGGATTTTGTGATATACTTAATATGAATTGGAATGACTACCGGAAAGGTGGATGTGCGATGTATCGGATTTTGGAATGGAATCCTCAGATAGAGCGCTTTGCAGGGGATATTGAGAAGCGGATGGAATTATATAGGAATACGAAGAAACGGCTTCTGACAGACGGCCGACGTCTGTATGATTTTGCCAATGGGCATCTTTACTATGGCATCCATCATTTGGATGGCTGCTGGGTTTATCGGGAATGGGCTCCTGCTGCCCATCAGCTATATCTTATGGGAGATTTCAATGCTTGGAATCCCACCTCCCATCCTTTGCGTAGAATGGATAACGGCAATTGGGAGCTGATTCTGGAGGGGAATGATGCCCTTTGGAGGGGATGTAAGGTCAAGACCGTTGTGGATGCCAATTTGACCCGTACGGAGCATATTCCCCTCTACGCCCGTCGGGTGGTGCAGGATCCCCAAAGCCTCAGCTTTACCTGCGAGATCACAGATGACAGCACTCCCTTTCCCTGGACAGACCGACGCTTCAAGGCGGAAGACAGCCTGCTTATTTACGAAGCCCATGTGGGCATGGCCCAAGAGGAGGGGCGGATAGGCAGCTATCGGGAGTTTGCCGATCTGATCCTGCCGAAAATCAAGGAAGGGGGCTACAATACGGTTCAGCTTATGGCCGTTATGGAGCATCCTTATTACGGTTCTTTCGGTTATCAGGTGTCAAATTTCTTTGCTCCTTCCTCTTGGTTCGGTAAGCCGGAGGATTTGAAGTATTTGGTCAACAAGGCCCACGGTATGGGACTTCGGGTTCTGCTGGATCTGGTTCATTCCCATGCGGTGAAGAATACGGCAGAGGGGATCAATTGCTTTGACGGCACCCAGTGGCAGTTCTTCCACGCAGGGGCGAAGGGTGACCACCCTGCATGGGGAACGAAGTGCTTTGATTATGGGAAAACGGAGGTTCTCCACTTCCTTCTGAGCAACTTGAAATTCTGGCTGGAGGAATATCATTTTGACGGCTTCCGTTTTGACGGTGTGACCTCTATGCTCTACCATGATCACGGTCTCGGTACGAATTTTGACAATGACAGTAAGTATTTTTCTGCCAATACCCATCTGGAGGCAGTTACCTACCTACAGCTTGCCAACGAGCTGATCCGTCAGGTGAAGCCCGATGCGGTGACGGTGGCAGAGGATATGTCGGGCATGCCGGGCATGTGCCTGCCTACGGAGGACGGCGGTATCGGCTTTGACTATCGCCTTGCTATGGGGCTTCCGGATATGTGGATCCGTACGGTGAAGAAGAGAGATGAAGAATGGGATATCTTCAAGCTCTGGTGCGACATGTGTCTGCGCAGACCGGGGGAGAATTCCGTGGCCTATGTGGAAAGTCACGATCAGGCCTTGGTTGGGGACAAGACCCTGATGTTCCGCCTTGCCGATGCGGCAATGTATACGGATATGCACAAGGACTGTCACACCCCCGTGATCGATCGGGCAGTAGCTCTGCATAAGATGATACGCTTGTTCACCCTTGGCGGCGGAGGAGAGGCCTATTTGAACTTTATGGGAAATGAATTCGGACACCCGGAATGGATCGATTTCCCCAGAGAGGGCAACGGCTGGAGCTTCCACTATTGCCGCAGACAGTGGAGTCTTCGGGACAATGGGGAGCTGAAGTACGGCCTGCTCAATGATTTTGACAGAGATATGATCCGTCTGGTGAAACGGAACAAGGTCTTCACACAGCGCTATGGGGATCTGCTATTGAGCAAGCAGGAGGAGAAAATCCTGGCATTTTACAGGAAGGGATTGGTTTTTGCCTTTAACTTCCACCCGAATCGGTCTCTGGAGCATGTGCTGGTGCCCGTTCCCAACCCCGGAGAGTATCGTGTCAGCCTGTCCACCGATGATCGGAAGTACGGTGGCTGGCAACGGATCCGTCATATCAAATATCCCACAAAGCTCTTTGACGGACAGCATTATTTGGAACTGTACCTCCCTGCCAGAACAGCCGTGGTGCTGAAGGAACGGGTGATTCTGCCGAAGACCTCCGAGGAGGAGAACGGGGCAGAGTGATCTGCCGCTTTTCCCCGAACAGAGACTCCCGAACAAAGGGAGAATAGGCAGAGGGACCCTGTCGGCTTTTTTACAGGAATGATGAAACGAGGACTTATCTCAGAAGAATTGAGATAAGTCCTCGCGGCTATTGGACAGGGTGGCTCAAGGGGAGCCTTATTCCTTTGACGGATCTCCTTCCTCCGGGGTAGGGAGAGAGATGGATTTCAGGGGAATGTTGTGGGTACGTGCGATATGGGCAAGGTCTTCGTATTCATATTTTTGGGTTTGGGTGTTGTAGCCATGGGAGGTTTTTAAGCGGACAGGGCCGTAGGGGGTTTGGACAGTTCGGATCCTGCGGTGTAGGGTATAACGGCGGAAGCTCTGTTCCCGTATGCCAAGGGTGCCGGTGTGGAGAAAGAGGAGCTCCAGCATGGCTTGCTTTTGTTCGGGCTTACAGAGGACGGACAGAAGAGTGCCGGGACGGTTTTTCTTCATATAAATGGGAGTGGTGTAAACATCCGGTGCGCCTGCAGACAGGAGCACCTCTGTGGCAAAGCCGATCTGCTCCGGGGTCATGTCATCTAAGTTGCATTGCAGCTCTATGATTTCTTCTGTATTGGACTCGGCTTCCGCAGAGAATGTCTCATTTTGGCCAAGGTGGGATATGGTTGCTTCCTTCATAGAGGGGAGCTCCCGGTTCGGGACGGAGAAGGAATCTCCGAGAAAGCTGCGGATACAGTTGGCGGCAGGGAAATCCTTTTTGCCCATGCCGTAGCCAATGGCTTGGAGGCGAAGCGGGGGCAGGGAAGTGAATTCAGTTACAAAATGCTTCAGGAGAGCGGCTCCGGTAGGGGTACAGAGTTCCCCCTTGACAGTACCGGAATAAATAGGAATGTCCCGAAGGATACGGGCTGTTGCGGGAGCGGGAACAGGGAGGATGCCGTGGGCGCAGTGTACCTGACCGCTTCCTACATGGATGGGAGAAGCAAGGATCCGATCCGGTCGGAGCTTATGAATCAGAAGGCACACGGCGGCAATGTCTGCCAGAGCATCCAGTGTACCGACCTCATGGAAGTGGATGTTTGCGATGCTGACACCGTGTACGTGACTCTCGGCTTCTGCAAGGATATTGTAGACGGAGAGAATATTACGGCGCACCTCTTCGGGGATATTCAGATGGGAAAGACGATGGGTAATGGCCTCAAGGGTGTTGTGGCTGTGGTCGTGACCGTGATCGTGGCTATGGCTATGATCATGCTCATGGCTGTGGTCATGGTCGTGACAGTGACTATGATCGTGACTATGGTCATGGCTGTGATCGCTGTCCTGGGAATGACAGTGACCGTGAGATCCAGTGTGGAGGCCTTCGTCTTCCTCCAGACCATTTACCTTTACAGAAAAATGAGTGCCGAGGATGCCACACTTGGTGGAGGGCTCCGGAATATAGCGGACAGAGGGCAGACCGATGCTGTGGAGCTCTTCCAGGAAGGCTTCTTTGTTCGGGAGAAGCTCATAGAGGCAGGCGCTGAGCATATCACCTGCGGCGCCCATGGAGCAGTCAAAATAGAGGGTTCTCATTTCTTGCCCTCCATGTGGTTGATCATTGCGGCTAAGTAGCCTGCGCCGAAGCCGTTGTCAATATTCACCACACCTACACCGCTGGCACAGGAATTCAGCATGGAAAGAAGGGCGGCAAGACCGTTGAAGGCGGCGCCGTAGCCTACGCTGGTGGGTACGGCGATGATGGGACAGTCCGCAAGACCGCCGACAACACTGGCCAGAGCACCCTCCATGCCGGCGATGGCAATGATGACAGAGGCTGACATGATTTCCTCCATGTGGGAAAGGAGTCTGTGGATCCCCGCCACCCCCACATCGTAAAGGCGGAGGACCTTGTTACCCAGAGCCTCGGCAGTGAGCGCGGCCTCCTCTGCTACGGGAATGTCACTGGTGCCTCCTGTGAGAACCAGAACGGTACCGATGCCATCGGGTTGGGGGAGAGAGCCTACCAGTCCGATTTTCGCAGTATGGTAATAGGTCATAGGAAGCGCCTCGCCGATGAGCTTGGCTGCTTCTGCCTCCAAACGGGTGATAAGAATGGTGCTTTGGTTGTTTTGGAGCATGTTTTGTGCAATGCCGATGATCTGCTCCGGGGTCTTGCCTGCACCGTAAATGACCTCGGCAGTGCCTTGCCGCACCTTTCTGTGAAGGTCGACCTTGGCATAGCCCAGATCCTCGAAGGGGCTGAGCTTCAGCTTGGTCAGGGCATCGTCTACGGAGAGACTTCCGTCTTTGACTTGCAATAGGATTTTTTTCACTTCGTTCATGTTCGTACCTCCGGATGGGGGAGTATTTGGGGATAAAGGCAGCGGAGCTTGGAAAGGATCGCTTCCCTATGGGCTTCAAACAGGGGAAATTGGGAAGAGGGGATCTGGATCCGTGCAGTGCCGTTGCTTTGGCGGATACGCAGATCTCGGAAGCCCAGACTGTGGAGGTAGGCTTCTGCCTCCTCGGTGACGGAGAGCTTCTCGGCCGTAAGAGGCTCGCCCTCTTGGATACGGGTGGCAAGGCAGGCATAGGCAGGCTTGTCGTGGGTAAAGAGACCTGCCTCCCTTGCTCCCTGACGGATCATGACCTTGGTCAGACCTGCTTGCCGCAGGGGAGAGCAGACATGAAGCTCCTGTAGGGCTTGGAAGCCCGGGCGGTCGTCCTCCCGATCATCTGCGTTACTGCCGTCTGCAAGGAGATGGAAGCCGTCTTGGATTGCGGCGGCTTGGATGGCGGAAAGAATGCGTCGCTTGCAGTGGTAGCAGCGTCGGGCATCATTCCTCTGAATCTCAGGACAGCAAAGCTGGGAGAGGGGCAGAACGGTCAGGGGAACAGAGCAGAAGGCGGCGATCTTCTCGGCATCCTCTCTCTCAAAGGCCGGTTGAAACTCGGTATCGACATAGTAGGCATGGACGGTCTTTGCATGCCTTGAGGCAAGGTATAGCAGGTATGCCGAATCCACGCCCCCGGACAGGGCAATGGCGATATGTGGGTGTTGGCGGAAAAATGTCGTTATGTCCATTATGGTCTCCGTAATATGTGATTTTTTATATTATAACCGATTTTTTTTCTGATGTCAAACCTTGAAGGTGAGCTTGCCGATAGATTTTAGCGCAGGCCCTCGGCAAGGGGGCTGTACAGAGCGTAAAGGGAGGGAAAGGCTGTGTAAGAGACGTGCTTTGAGGGCTGTGGTCGGGGGAGAAAAATAGAATTATGTTTCAGCAAATTCGAAAATATGGATTGACACGGCATGTTAACTGTGTTATACTTATCAAGGTATTTTAGATAATTATGTCCAAAAGAAGGAGATTCATATGGGCGAGAAAACAACAGAGTCTAATGGCGTATTGGAATTAGACCTGAAACGGATCGGAGACCGATTGCTTCACCGTTTGTGGCTGATCGTTTTGGTTTCTGTTTTGGGTGCGGCCCTTGCCTTTAGCTTTACTTACTATTTCATTACCCCACTGTATCAGTCCTCGGCGATGTTCTATGTGAATAACAGTGCGCTCTCTCTGGGAGATACCTCTTTGGATATTACCACCGGCGATATCAATGCCTCCAAGAGTCTGGTAGATTCCTACATTGTTATTCTGAAGGCCAGAACCACTCTGAATGACATCATTGACTATACGGGGCTTCCCCTGACAGCGGGACAGCTTAGCTCCATGATCACAGCCGCTTCTGTGAATTCTACGGAAATTTTTGAAATCGTGGTCACCAACCCCGATCCCTATGTGGCTGAGCAGATCGCCGATGCGATCGTTCATCTGCTTCCCAACCGTATTGCGGATATTCTCCAGGGCAGCTCCGCTCGGGTGGTCGATACTGCGGTTTTGGCTACCAGACCCAGCTCCCCCAACTTCACCAAGAACACTGTTGCGGGCTTCGTGGTGGCTATGCTTATTATGATTGCCATCATTGTGCTGAAGGAGCTCTTTGATACGGTCATCCGTACGGAGGAAACGGTGAAGCAGATCACCCGTTATCCCATCCTTACGTCGGTTCCCAACATGCTGTCATCCACTATGGGCGGCAAGTATTATTCCTATAATATGAAGAAGAAGGATAAGAGCCAGACCGCCGCCAAGAAGAAGGATGCTCTCTTGGGCGAGGAGGTCAGCTTCGTTGCTTCCGAAGCATACAAGCTCCTGCGTACCAAGCTGCAGTTCTCCTTTACCGATGACTCCGGCGCCCGTGTGCTGGGTCTGTCCAGTGCCATGGCCGGCGAAGGTAAGAGCTTGACAGCAGTGAATCTGGCATACTCCCTATCTCAGCTGAACAAGAAGGTCATCCTCATCGACTGCGATATGCGCAGACCCACCCTGGCAGAGAAGATGAAGCTCCGCAAGACGCCCGGTCTTTCTAACTGGCTGACGGGTCAGGAGAACATCACCGACCTTCTGCAGAAATGTGTCCTCAATGAGGGCAAGGGTGTCTTCGATGTCATTACCGCAGGTCAGACACCCCCCAATCCTGTGGAGCTCCTTAGCTCGGACAAGATGGCAAAGACCCTCCAGCTCCTTCGCAAGAGCTACGATTACATCCTCCTTGACCTGCCTCCCGTAGGTGAGGTCAGCGATGCTCTGGCTGTGGCCAACCGTGTTGACGGCATGCTTCTGGTGGTTCGTCAGGACTACTGCAACCGCAATATCCTTATGTCTACGGTGAGCCAGTTTGAGTTTATTGATTCCAAGATTTTGGGCGTGATCTACAACTTCGCCACCGAGTCCGGCGGTGCGTACCGTTACAGAAAATATTATAGACGCTACGGTCGCCGTTACTATGGGTACAAGAACAGTACCTCCCAGAAAGATGTCCGCAAGGACGAGAGCAATCAGGATAAATAACCTGTTCTCTCGCTTAATGAATTTGTTATTATTTTGAAATGGAGTTGGTATTATGAAACGCATTCTTTCCCTGATCACCCTGTTTGCCCTGTGCGTGGCTCTCCTTAGCTGTGCTGCTTTCGCTGAGGACTTCGTACCCAGCATCGGCGGCAAGGATCATCCCTCTATCGTTCCTGAAAGCAGCACTGTCATCGGTCACATCGTGAATTCCGACAATGCTGTCATTGATGAAGTAGAGAAGCCATGTATCGTTGTGACCCCCGTCTCCGAGGCTAACACCTCCAAGGACATTCCCGAGGCTGCAAGAGAAGAGCTGCTGAAGGTCTATGCCGCCCTGAAGAACGGCGAGATGGATCTGCCCTATGAGGAAGCTCTGGCTCTGAGCAAGAGCGCTCCCAGAACCGAGAATTCCGCCAACAGTGCTGAGCACATGGTCATCCGTGATCTCTTTGACGTTTCCTTCCTCTGTGAGGAGCATCCCGAGATGATGGCCAATGGCTACAAGCTCCGTCTGACCTTCGACCTTGGCATTAGCTCCGGCGACACTGTATGCTGCATGGTTTATACCGACGGCAAGTGGAGCCCTGTGGAAATGTTTAACAACGGTAACGGCACCGTTACCTGCCTGTTCAGCAAGGTTTGTCCCGTAGTCTTCGCTTCCAAGCAGACCGAGACTCCCCCCGATACCGGTGACTACAGCTCCGACAGCATCGCTCTGTGGGGCGCTGTTATGGCTGTCAGCGCTGTTGCCTTCGGTGTAGCGATCGTGATCTACCGCAAGAAGGTTGCCAAGGCAGATTGATCCCGGGTTTTATCCAAAATTTTTTCCCACATTATGGAGGAGGCGAGAGCATTGAAGACAAGTCACAGAAATTCCATTTTGTTTGTTGCTCTTATCCTGCTTCTGGCTGCCCTCTTTGTATTCAGTGGGGTGAAAATTCTGGAGTCTGTTCTTCCCGGACGTGAGATCGTAGCAACAGATCCCCAACGGGTGAAGACCATCATTCGAGAGGGAAAAGAATATTTTCCCCGTCAGGATCTTACCACCATTATGCTTTTAGGCACGGATGGGACAGGGGAGCTTACCGCCAGCAATTCTTATAACAATAAGGCCTCGGCGGATCTGGTTGCCCTGATGATCTTTGACGAAAGTGCCAAGGAATTCCGTGTTCTAAATCTGAACCGTGATACCATGATGGATATCCCTGTCCTGGGCATCAACGGCAAACAGGCGGGCACGGTATACGCTCAGCTTGCCGTCAGCCATAACTATGGCTCCGGTCTGGGAGATAGCTGCGAGAATACCAGAAAAGCTGTGTCCGATTTCCTGTACGGACTTCCCATTGACTATTACTTTGCCATGAATGTGGACGGCATAGGAATTCTCAATGATGGAGTCGGCGGGGTAGAGGTCACGGTAGAGGAGGACTTCTCACAGGTAGCGCCGGAGCTGAAGCAGGGGCAGACTATGGTTCTGACAGGAGAACAAGCCTATGCTTTCCTGCGGAGCAGAATGAATGTGGGCTCTCAGCTCAACACCTCCAGAATGGCACGGCACAAGCAGTATTTGGAAGCTTTCGTGGGGGCTTTTCGCAATGCCCTGACAGAGGATGCCTCTTTCTTCACGACCCTGTGGGGAGAGCTGTCCTCTCGGGCAGTGACGGACTGTAACCCTATGGTTATGAATCAGCTTTCCACTCAGTACAAGGACTATACCTTCATGGGCTGTATCAGCCCCGAGGGTGAGAACCGTCTGGGTCAGGAGTTCTATGAGTTCTATCCCGATGAGGAGGCGCTCGATGCCCTGATCCTGGAGCTGTTCTATCAAGAGAAGAATTGATATGCAGTAGTGGGGCAGGGGAGCTTCCTGATTTTCCTTGCCCCGAATTTCTGCGAGAATATGTATATTTTGTTCATACTTGATTCGCTAACTTTTTTGGAACGCCTGTTCCATGGATTTCATAGCGTTCCGGGGGAGGAAGAGTGAATATGTATCGTATTTTTCTGAAACGTTTTTTAGATGTAGTATTTTCCTTTTTATTTATTTCCATTTTCTTACTTCCTATGTTGATCATCGGCATTTTGGTCAAGATAGACTCCAAGGGGCCGGCGCTGTTCAAGCAGCAGAGATTGGGGAAGGACGGAAAGGTATTCTCCATGTACAAGTTCCGCAGTATGCAGCTTAACGCAGAGCATACTGGCAGTGGCGTGTACTCCGGCAAGGGTGACAGTCGTGTGACCCGTGTGGGTAGGATCCTGCGTGCTACCAGCTTGGATGAGCTTCCTCAGTTTTTCAATATCCTTTTGGGAGACATGAGCTTCATTGGCCCCAGACCGCCTCTGACCTACCATCCTTGGCCTTTGGAGAAATACAGTGCGGAACAACGCAGGATGTTCGAGGTTCGCCCCGGCATCACCGGTTGGGCGCAGGTCAACGGCCGTAAGGGAGTGGAATGGAACAAGCGCATTCAGCTCAATGTATGGTATGTGGATCACAGGAGTTTTCTTCTGGATGTGAAGATCCTGTTTATGACGGTGTTCAAGGTCCTTTCTAATGCAGACAATGTCAACACCGATGCCACTGCCGGCAATCCTAATGAAGAGAAAGAGGAGAGCGGTGTGAAATAAAGCACCGTAGAGTATTATGTCTCTGAAGCTTATGTATATCACCAACCGTGTGGATATAGCCTCCATTGCGGAGGAATGCGGTGTTGACCGTATCTTTGTGGATATGGAATATATCGGCAAGGCTGACCGTCAGGGTGGCATGGACACGGTGCAAAGTCATCATACAATCGAAGATATCAGAATGAT
This sequence comes from Oscillospiraceae bacterium, assembly GCA_017391305.1. GTDB lineage: Bacteria > Bacillota > Clostridia > Oscillospirales > Oscillospiraceae > JAZOXB01. The sequence goes on from JAFOZC010000019.1 coordinate 13,989, forward strand.
CCGCAGTGTCGTACATAAGGCAGAGCTTTTGGTTCGCTGTAATCCGATCCACGAGGCAGGTATGGGCTATCTCGGCTCTGAAAAGGAGATCGATGAGATCATTTCTGCCGGGGCAGATATTATCATGCTCCCTTACTTCAAAACGGCTGAAGAGGTTAGTCGCTTCCTTCGCATTGTGAACCGCCGTGTGAAGACACTCCTTCTGGTTGAGACTCCGGAAGCGGTCAAGGTTATTGACGAGATCCTGTCTCTCCCCGGGGTGGATGAGGTGCTTATTGGCCTGAATGACTTGAGCCTTGGCTATGGGAAGAAGTTTATGTTCCAGCTTCTGGCAGACGGAACAGTGGACTACCTCTGTGAGAAATTCAAGGCCCACGGCATTCCTTATGGCTTTGGAGGCATTGCCTCCATGGGAAAGGGCTTGCTTCCTTCGGAATATGTGATCAAGGAGCATTACCGTCTGGGTTCTACCTGCGCCATTCTTTCTCGAAGCTTCTGCGATCTGCGGAAAATGGGGGATCCGGAGCAGGTCAGCAATACCTTCCGAAGCGGTGTGCGTGCCATTCGTCTTTTCGAGGCCTACTGCCGTGAGACTCCCCATACCTATGAGCAAAACCGTATAGAAGTGCAGAGACTGGTTGCCGGGATCGTAGGGGAGAAATGATGTGATTTTTTTCATTTTTTGTTTAAGAGCGCTTGCGGCCTGTCTCATCACCAATGCACATTATACCCATATCTATCCCCTGGAAATTATCGCAAACGGCGGCCTTCTGGGGGATGTGATATTCTTTGCGGTCTCCGGCTATTGCCTGAGCCATGTGAAACTGAAATTTTCCAAGTGGTACGGAAAACGGCTCTTGCGCTGTTATGTGCCTGTGCTGATTGCTACCCTTGTTTATTTTATGGTAGGGGCTTACACTACAGAGGAATATTCTCTTTTTTGGTGGTTTGTATATCCTACGGGCTACCACTTTATCGCTTCTATCGTTGTGCTGTACATTCCCTTCTATTTCCTTATGAAATATTTTGGTACGGAGAAAAAGCTTTTGCTTAGTCTTGGGATTCTTGCTACGGTACAGCTGTGTGTTTACCTGATTTTCTACGATAAGAGTTTTTATCATATTGATAATGTTCGGCAGCCTATGATCCGCTTGCTGTTCTTCGGCGCTATGCTCCTGGGAGCTTGGTTCCGTCGGAAGGATGCAAGGATTCGCGGTCACTTCTCCAAGCTGTCTGCGGTTGGCACTGCGTTATTTGCAGGTCTGTATTTCGTAAGTAAAATGCTCTTCTCCAAGGGAATGCTCCCGTACAGTCTGCAGATCTTGAACCAATACATCCTCTTTGGCTTCCTGTTCTGCGTATTCCGTCTCTTTGCCGGTCTGGACAACTCCTTGAACAGACTTCCTCTGTGGGGAAAGAAGGTCATAAGCTTCCTCTCTGACAGGACTCTTGAGATCTATGTTGTGCAGTATGCCATCATTGATTGGCTCCGTCCTGTAGGGAGCTTCCCTTTGAACTGGCTGCTGATCACGGTGTCTATCGTTCTGGGAGCAACAGTGCTGCATTGGATCTGCGGAGCTGTGTTCCGCTTCCTTAAGATTTCAGATAGAAATAAGGATTAACCTATGAATTTATTGATTACAGGGGCATGGAAGCCAAGGCAAGAGGCTCTTGCTTCCATTGCCGCAATGGGACATTCTGTTTATTTCCAGCCCATGGAAAGCGATCCTCCTTCCACGGATTTTTCTCGGATCCAAGGAGTGATCGGCAATGGACTGTTTCTTCATCATAGCCCCGATGACTTTCCCTGTCTTCGCTATGTCCAGCTGACCAGCGCCGGCTTTGACCGAGTGCCTGTGGAGGAACTGCAGGCCCGTGGGGTTCTGATACACAATGCCCGAGGGGTTTACAGTATCCCTATGGCGGAATTTGCTCTTGCAGGGGTGTTGCAGCTGTATAAGCAGATGGATCACTTCCGCTGTGCAAAGCAGAACCATCTCTGGAGCAAGCATAGGGGTGTATTGGAGCTGTTCGGCAAGAAGCTGTGTGTCTTAGGCTGTGGCAGTGTGGGACAGGCCTGCGCCAAGGTCTTTTCTGCTCTGGGCTGTGAGGTGGAAGGGGTGGACATTGCCCCCTTTACCTCTCCCTACTTCCGTCATGTCTATCCCTTAGAGAGTCTGGATCAGGCACTTGGTAGGGCAGATGTTGTAATTCTATGTTTACCTTTGCTTGCCGGCACCCTCCGTTTGTTTGATGAAACTCGTTTTTCTAAAATGAAGGATGGTGCTGTATTTGTTAATATCTCCAGAGGGAAATTGGTAGACAGCGCCGCACTGCTGACCGCACTGCGTGAGAAGCTGAGAGGGGCTGTGCTGGATGTCTTCGAGGAAGAGCCCCTTGGGCAGGAAAGTCCCCTGTGGAATATGGACAATGTGGTACTGACTCCCCATAACAGCTTCGTGGGAGACGGTAACGGCTTGCGTTTAGAGAAAGTGATATTAGAGAATTTGGAGAAATTTTCATGAGGATTTTGGTTGTTTCCCCCAAGAATAAAACGGTTTTTAACTTCCGTGGGGATCTGATCAAGGACATGATCGCAAAGGGGCATGAGGTTCTGGTGGTCGGTCCAAATCAGGATTATGTGGATGATGTATTGGCACTTGGTGTGTCGGAATTCATCGAGATCCCTATGGTAAAGGATAACACCTCCGTGAGCAATGATTTGAGCTACCTTCTTGCTCTTCGGAGGCTCATGAAGGAGAAAAAGCCGGATCTGGTCTTCGGCTATACCATCAAGCCTGTGATCTACGGCAGTATTGCCGCAAAGATGGCAGGGGTAAAGCATATTCATGCTATGGTCACCGGCTTAGGTCGTGTCTATGCCTCCTCCGGAATGAAGGCCAAGGCTGTCCGCACAGTGACCAAGCTCCTTTATAAAAGAGCCTTTAAGGCCTGCGATTCTGTGATTTTCCAGAACGGAGATGACATCAAGCAGCTTGTTGAGGAGCACTATCTTCCATTGGATAAGACTGTTCAGGTCAACGGCTCCGGTGTCAATATGGAGCGCTTTGCCCGTACTCCCTTACCGGAAAAGCCTGTCTTCCTGATGGTCAGCCGTGTCATTCGGGAAAAAGGAGTTATGGAATACTGTCAGGCGGCCCGTCAGGTGAAGAAGGCCTGTCCCGAAGCCCGATGCATCCTTTTGGGAGGCTATGACAGATCCATTGGCGCTCTGAAGGAAGAGGACATTGCTCCCTATATTCAGGATGGCAGCATCGAGTTCCCCGGCGAGGTGAAGGATCCCGTTGCCTTCTACGGTCAGGCATCTGTTTTCGTCCTTCCTTCCTATTATCGGGAAGGTTTGCCCCGCACTCTTTTGGAGGCTCTTTCCTGTGGACGTCCTATTATCACCACAGACTGGCCCGGTTGCCGTGAGCCGGTAGAGGACGGAAAAAACGGCTATATGATCCCGGTGAAGGATGCCGAGCTTCTTGCAGACCGCATGCTGACCTTGACCAAGGACAGAGCGCTACTGCTTTCTATGTCCGATGCCGCCTATGAAACCTGCAAGACCCGCTTCGAGGTGGGCATCATCAATGATCAAATGCGCCGTGCCTTGGGCTATTGATCCCTAAATTGCAAGGATATTTGGATCGTACAAGGTCAATACTATATATTTGGTGATTCCTATGAATTTTTATAAGAAACTGATTCCCAATAAGAATGTTCGCTTTAAGCTTTTATCCATGCTTCGTTTCGTCCCGGACAAGCCTATGATCCGTTTTCAGTATCGGATGAAGCTGGGTAGGAAGCTGAATCTGAAGGATCCGCAACGGTATATGGACAAGCTCCAGTGGATGAAGCTGTACTACCGTGATCCCCTTATGCAGAAATGTGCAGATAAGTATTCCGTCAAGGATTATGTGCGGAGCAAGGGATTGGGCCATATCCTCAACGAGGAGTATGCTGTGTTCCAAACCCCTGAGGAGATCGACCTGGACAAGCTCCCCGACTCCTTTGTCCTGAAGCTGACCAACGGTAGTGGTACCAATCTGTTCTGCACCGATAAATCCAAGTTGGATCTGCCCAAGGTCATTGAGGAATTCCGTCACTTCTACATTCAGAGTGGCTCCTCTGCAGGACGGGAGTGGGTATACCGTGGACATAAGCCTGTGATCATTGCCGAGAAGGTTCTCCACGATCCCATTTCCTTCACGGGAACTCCCAGAGATTACAAGATCTTTTGCTTTGGAGGCAAGGCACAGTTTATTATTTGCGTAGACGGACGGAAGACGGACAAGTACTGCCATGTGGTCTACGATACCCAATGGAACAAGCAGGACGTTCGCATCGAAGACCCCTTCCGTGATGTGGATTACGAAAGGCCCGAGGGCTTGGAGGATATGGTTCGCATGGCAGAGACTCTGGCAGGGGAATTCCCCGCTGTCCGTGTGGACTTCTACCATATTGAAGGACAGATCATCTTTGGTGAGATGACCTTCTTCCCCTGGAGCGGCTATATGAAGTTCCGCCCCGATGAATTCGACTTCCGTTTGGGCAAATATTTTGTTCTGCCTCCCAGAAATCATTAAGGAACGGTGTGAGTATGAGCCTTAAGAATCCTTCTCCCAAGGTATCCATTGTGATCCCTGTGTATAACGGAAGTAATTTCCTTGCTAACTCCATTGACTGCGCTTTGCGTCAGACCTATGAGAATTTCGAGGTCATCGTGGTCAATGACGGCTCTACGGATGGGGGAGAAACAGAAAAGATCGCTCTGTCCTATGGTGACAGGATCCGCTATTTCCGTAAGGAAAACGGAGGTGTTTCCTCTGCTCTGAATTACGGCATCGCCCAAATGACGGGAGAGTATTTCTCCTGGCTGTCCCATGACGATGCCTATACCCCTCACAAGCTGGCGGACGCCGTGAAGGCGCTCTGCAGTGCAGAGGGCGCAGATGAGAGAACCTTGGTCTACTCCTGGGGCAATTATATTGACAGCAGGGGAGAGGTGCTAAAGCCTTGGCCTCTGTTCTTAGAGACCGGCAAGCTGTATACAGGTGATGAGATGGTTCAAATCATGCTGACCAAACGGATCTTGAATGGCTGTGGCCTGCTGATTCCTAAGGTTGTTTTTGATGAAGTGGGAGGCTTTCACGAGGGCTTGCGTTACAGTCAAGATGCTCTGATATTCTATCAGATCTTCCTCAAGGGCTTTTCCATGATCTTTGATGGCAAGGAAAATGTGAGCTACCGTCTCCACGGAGCTCAGACCTCCAGAAACCGTCATGATCTCTTTGAGCATGATATGGTTGAGATCGCCAAGATCTTAGAGCCGGAGCTTGCCAAGCGCAGTAGCAGAGACAATAATCTTCTCTATCTCTATGCCCATAAGCTGTCAAGATTCAAATGCGCCGCTGTTATCAAGCTCATGAAGGATAGTGGGGACAAGCACTGTAAATTCACCCTCCGTCAGAAGCTCACCCTCCAAATGGGGCTGTTCTACGGTAACTTCCGCGGCTCCGTTAAGAAACTTTATTACCGCTTTGTTCTGAGGCTTAAGCACTGAAGGGAAGAGCAGAGCAGTCCCCGAGTGGGGCTTTCCGTAGTGTCATTCACCAACCAACCATAGGGAGATCCGACTGATTATATGTTTGCTTATGTTTTACTTGCCTGCGCTCCCATCGCCTATGGGGGAATTCTTCTTGCACTGAAGAATACCCATCGGCTGAAGGAGATGCCCTATCGAAATTCCATATTGTCACTGTTCTTCCTGCTGTTCTATGGGATGCTCCTTTTGCGGAATCATCGGGTCGGGATCGACACCCAGAGATATCTGGATGTGTTCAAAACTGCTCATTTGTATAGCTGGGCGGAATGGTACGAGATCCGATCCTCTGAGTTTGGCTTTGCAACACTCACCAAGCTTCTCAGGCACATCACCTCCTCCGAGATGGTCTATCTGGGACTCATTGCGGCGGCCATTCTGCTACCGATTTGGTGGTTGTATTATCATGAATCCAAAGAGCCCATTTTGACCATGATGATCTTCCTGATCCTTCCTCTGTTCGGCATGTTCTTTTCCGGCTTCCGTCAGTCTATCGCTATTGCATTGACAGTTCCGGCTTACTGCTATGTGCGCAAGAGGGAGAAATTCAAGTTCCTTCTGGTGGTGCTCTTTGCCATGCTCTTCCACCGCTCGGCGGCGATCGTGCTTCTGCTCTATCCCGTGTACCACATGAAGGAGATCAAGCGAAAGTACATTGTGCTCTTAGCTCCCCTGATGGTCCTGTTCTATATTTACAGCGATGTGCTGTACTTCGTATTCCTGAGATTTGCAGGTGATTTCTATGAGGAGCGCTATAACGCACTGAGCAATACCAGCGCCTATGCCATGCTGCTGCTCTTTGTGGCTCTGCTGATTTTCTGCATCCTTTTCCGTGATGAGGGCATCGAGGACGAGGAGATCGTTGGACTACGGAACATCTTGACCCTGTCGGTGTTCCTCCAGTGCTTCTCCTCCGTCAGCCAGTTTGCTATGCGGATGAATTATTACTTCCTGCTGTTCCTGCCACTGCTGATCCCCCGCGTGATCTGGCAAAGCTCCGGTAAGAATGCCTTTACCTGTAAATTTGCAGATTACGTTCTTGTGAGTTACTTCTTGTATTATTTCCTGAACAAGGCCTACGCGCAAGAATCCTACTTTGGGATCTATCCTTATCTTCCGATCTGGAAGAACTGACAAACGGCTACATCGGTGACAAACCGTGTAGATATAAATTTGAAGGAGGAAAATAAAATGAAACGATCCATCGCAACTCGCTTCCTGTCTGTGCTTCTGGCGCTGGTTATGGTTCTGGGCTTGCTCCCTGCCATGGCTTTTGCACAGGAGACGGAGGGAAATGGCGCTGCTGCACAGGAGGCTTCTCCCTATAGTCTCACTATCGCAGCCAGCACCCGTTCCAAGCTGGCCCCCGGTGTCACCGAGACTGCCGTTGTGGCCTATGACGCAAATGGCGACCGTGTACAGTACTTCGTAGTCAATGCCAACATTTCTACGGATCCCACTGTTCAGGTCAAGGCTAACTATCATGACAATGATAACACCGGCGTTTGGGGCAAGGCCACTGTTGTGGAACAGGCCAATGCCGCCAAGGAAAAGCGCGGCTACAATGTTGTCGCTACGACCAACGCTTCCTATTACAACGTTTCCACCGGTCAGCCTACCGGCGGTTTCGTCATGGAAGGCGTGAACATCAACGGCAATGGTGCCGGTAATTCCTACCCCTTCTTCGCTATTCTGAAGGATGGCACTGCTATGATCGGTCAGAAGGGCACCTTCTCCAACTATGCTTCCCAGATTCAGGAAGCAGTAGGCGGCTGGACCATGCTGGTATGGGACGGCAAGCTGGTAGCTCCTACTTCTACCAAGTACCCCCGTTCCACCGTCGGTGTGAAGGCCAACGGTGACGTGGTTCTGATGCTGGCTGACGGCAACCAGAAGCCCTATTCCGCAGGTCTGACCCTCCAGGAGCAGGGCCAGCTTATGCTGGAGCTGGGCTGTGTGGCTGCTGTTGAGTTAGACGGCGGCGGTTCTGCTACCTATGCCGCAAAGCTGGAAGGCACCGACGAGGTCGTTGTCCGCAACAGCTGCTGCGACGGTACGGTTCGTTCCGTTTCCAACACTCTGATGGTCATCTCCACTGCTGTTGCAGACGGTGTCTTTGACCACGCCAATCTGTCTACGGAACATGCATACTATGCTGCAAATTCCAATGTTGCCATCCAGGCTGTAGGCGCTGACCGTGCAGGTGGCCCTGCAGAGCTCCCTGAGCTGACTTGGGCTCTGACAGATGACAGCTTCGGTACTGTAGAAAACGGTATCTTCCGTTCCAACGGCAAGATCGGTACTGTTACCGTTGAGGCTCTTGCTGAAGGCAAGGTCGTTGGTACAGTAGATGTTACCGTAGTACATCCCACAGAGATCTCCTTCTCCGCCGGGGAGAAGACCGTTCCTTACGGCAAGACCTCTGACTTCACCGTTAGTGCTATGTACAACGGCGCTGTTACCTATGTTCAGCCCGATGCCTTCGACTTTACTGTTGAGGCAGGCACCATGGACGGCTTCATTTACACCGCTCCCGGTGAAGAATCCGGCATTAAAAATGCCACCGTTACTGCAAAGTATAAGTATGCAGAGCTTCCTGAGATCCGGGTTCTCGTTACCTACGGCAAGGGCTCTGAGATCCTTGTGGACTTTGAAGATGGGGATATTTCCGAGTGGGTTGAATACTACGGCATGGTAGATGCTGCCCAGCGTGGAGACTACACCAACGGCTACACCGTCATCTATCAGGAGGCAGGAGCTACCTCCGGCAACCTTGTTGAGCGCGGTATCCGTGAAGAGGTATTCTTGGCCTCCCGTGAAAACGGAGATCCCGTCTATAGCGGTGACTATGCTCTGGGTTATACCCTTGACTACACCCAGTCCGTTTCGCATGCCAACTGGCAGTATGCTTATCTGTATTACCTGGGCGACATTATGACCTACCGTGATATCGAGAAGGGCATTAACGGCACCCGTCTGGGTATGTGGATGTACATTCCTGAGGAAGCTGTAGGCCTCTGTGCAAGATTGGCCTATACCTACAAGGATGCCGCAGGCAAGCTTAACACCGCTTACCTGTATTTCACCTATCAGTATGTAGAGAAGGGCTTCTCCAAGCTGACCTCCGAAAAGATTCCTGAGGCAGGCTGGGCCTATGTTTACTGCGATCTGGATGCAATTTCCACTTCCTATGTTACTTCTTCCTATTACAAGACCGAGGACGGCGTTCTGACCCGTGATGCAGCTACCAACTATGCTCCTGCATTTATTCAGTTCATCGTATCCTCCTCTGCTTCCGGCGCTGAAAAGTGCACGGTCTACATTGACGACATCACTCTGGACTACTCCGATGTAGTAGATGACCGTGATGCTCCTCTGGTTACCAATCCTGTTGCTCTGGACGACCAGAACAGCTATGCTATGGGCAGCACCCTGAGCTTCAACAATGTCACCTTCACCGCTGATGTTGCAGAAGATACCTCCCACGGCACCAACTTCACCGGTCTGGATGCTACCACTGCACAGATCTACATTGACGGACAGAAGGTTGCTACTACCTTTGCCGCAGGCAAGATCGCAAGCAGCGCAGCCATCCTCCCCGATGGTGTCCATGATGTTACCTTTGAGATCGCTGACAAGCAGGGTAACTATACCAAGGTCACCAAGCAGATCACCATTGCCGCCGGCGCAGAGTATCCTGTGATCACCGTTACCGGCGCAGCTCCTGCTGTCAAGGCAGACGGCAAGCTCTATACCGGTTCTCAGTACAACATCATGGTCCAGACCGATAAGGTAGAGGCCATTGATCAGATCACCACCAAGATCTGGCTGAACTCCGCCTCTAAGTGGGCTCTGGAGCACATGACCGTTCTCAGCGGCTTCGAGGTAAGCTATGAGCTCAATGAGCTCGCTTGCACCGCAGAGATCACCATTAGCCGTGTAGAGGATATGGACATCTCCGGTCAGGCTACCTTGGTCACCGTTCCTGTCTATGCTTGGGCATGGGACGGAAGTGCAGGCTGGGATGCCACCTATCAGTGGAACAATCAGGGCTGCGCTCCTGTGGTCACTGTGAGCTACAAGGTCAAGTACGGCCATGTTGTCTATACCGAAGACTATGAAGTTACCGACAGCAAGTATATCCCCGGCTTTGCCAATGTGCGTCAGGATGTGAAGACTGAGCTGGATTCTCTTATTGCTAACCTGAAGCCCACCATTGGCATCTGGCACAGCCACACTGAGGAAGCTGTTGCTGATCTCAGAGCTACCTGCACCACCGACGGCTATGCGGGTCGTACCGCTTGCTCCGTCTGTAAGTCCGTTATGAATTGGGGCGAAACCCTCCCCGCAACCGGTCACAGCTTTGCTGTCTCCGAGGGCTACATCAAGTGCGCATGCGGCGAAGTCAGCAAGTACACCGGCCTGTACACCGAGAACGGCAAGCTCTACTATGCTACCATGGGTCAGCTCCAGATCGGCTGGCAGTATGTTGAGGGCAACTACTACTTCTTCGGCAGAACCACCTATGCCGCACTGAACGGCTATCATAATGTTGACCGTCACTACTACACCTTCGAGGACTACAAGCTGGTCCGTGGCGAACTGGCTACCGACGAGAAGGGTGTCAAGTACTACTGGGCAGGCAAGCTGGCCACTGACGGCTGGTGGACTGTTGACGGTAATGAATACTACTTCTACCATGGCTATGCCTACACCGGTGTCAAGCCTGTAGAGACCTCCCGTTACAGCGGTGAATTCTACTACTACCTCTTCGGTGAAGACGGTGTCAAGCTCATGATGCT
>JAFOZC010000158.1 GCA_017391305.1 Oscillospiraceae bacterium
CGCAGTGCTCCGCAGAGCGCACCGGGGGAGCCGGCTGTTCCGCGGCTGACGGAGGCTACCTCGGAGGGCAGAACTTTTCCCCCTCGCAGGGGCAGAAGTCCTTTGCCGTCCCCGCCGTTGACTCCGTGACCCAGAGCGCCGAAGCTGCCGCTTTCCTGTTCGTAATAGGTGACGGTTCCGATGCCGTCTAAGTGATCCCGGACATAGATGCCCAAGCGCCAGCCGTTTTCGCTTTGGATGGGCGAGAGCTTTACTGTTTTTTCTGTCCCATCCCGGAGAACGGTCAGGGAAAGTGGCTTTCCTCTGCATTCCTGTACGGCATTGGTTAGGTGCTCCACAGTGTGAATGGGCATATCGTCGACGAAGCGGATCAGATCTCCACAGCGCAGTCCTGCACGGGCGGGAAGATCCTCGGCAAGCTCCACCACGCTGACACCGTCCAATTGCAGTTCCAGACCGATGGCATTGCCTCCGGGGATCAGGGTCTCCGGCACTGCCGCCTGTACCCCTGTCAGAAGCAGAGCACAGACCAATAGGGCAGCTCCGATTTTTATTCCATTTTTCAGCATTTTCTCTATCCCCCTTCGTTCGGGAAAATCCCGTGGCCTTATCATCCCACGAAAGGAGCGAAACTTCCCTAACAAATCCTTGTTATTTTGCCATCCACAGCATTGAAATTTATTAGGTGGTTTACATAATATCGAATCAGAGACCTTGGCAGAAATCGTAGAGGGGCTTCCATGCCAAGAGGGTCTGTCGGACATGGTCAGCTAAGGCGGGGGAATAGAGAAGCTCATCCGGGGGCAGGTCTGCTAAAGCGAAGAAATTTTTTAGATTAAAGTAAGGCTGTAATTCCGGGGAGGGGCAGGGCTTCTGACGGGCGTAGGAGTCCCCGGTGAGCTTGAGGCCGCTTTCCTTCTCGGCCTTTTTTACAATTTCCAAAAATTGATCCTTGTGGTCTGCCATTTTGATCCGCAGTTGCTCCATAGTGGCCGCCTTGGGGTGGACAAAGAGGAAGCCGAAGCGATAGCCCTCCGGACGGATCTCAAAGCAGAGTCCGGGCTGCTCCAACCAAGAGGCACCGGGTCTGCGAATACAGAACCACAGACTCTCCTTATAAAAAGTACTGGGATGCATCCGCATATCCCGATAGATTCGGGACAAATGGAGCTTGGTGCCGTCACCCTCTCCCTCAAAGGCCTGCGCCACAGAGGCGGCCAGAGCCTTCATAGGTTCAAACAGCTGCTTTTGATACTCGTCCTTGTGGTCGCTGAACCACTGCCGATTGTTGTTAAAACGAATGCCCCAAAGGAAATCTATGGTTTGGGGCGTAAAGCCTTGAAATTTTTCCATATATTCTCTCTCTTTCTCGGTTTTTTTCTCTTAGGATGCCTTTCGCAGTGGGCTATTATACTTATACAGTATAATCCAAAAATGTGAAGAATTTGTTTCCCTCGGAGAAAAAATGTTTTCCCACAAGCATCCCGATCCCGTTCTGCCGAGGGCGCAGGACGGGATCGGGAGGAAATTATTGGTCTTCACCGAAATCGGCTATGTAGGCCTCCACCAGCTTTTCCGGCCAGTCGGAGACGGGCTCTAAGCGGCCTGTGAAGAAGCGGAGGGTCTTGGGCTCGTGGGTGAAGCGCAGGCCGCCAATGAGGTGGCGGTGATCGTACAGCCATTTGACACGGTCAATGACATACTCTGTCTGGGACAGGGTGAAAACACGGCGAGGGAAGGCCAGACGGATCATTTCCACAGAGGCGATGTGCTCTGTGCCGTCGGGGTCACGTTCCTCGGACAGGGTGCCTCGCTCCATGCCTCGGATGCCGCCGCAGAGGTACATGGCAACGGTCAGCGCCCCGGCAGGGTACTCATGATCAGGGATATGGGGAACGACCTCACGGGCATTGATATGGGCGCCCAGACCGCCACCGGGGGTGATCATGGGAACACCGCATTTGACCAGCTCGTCTACGCAGTGACGGATGAACTGAGGCCCTTGAGAGATCACATCAAAGTCCATAGATTCCTCAAAGCCGATGATCAGCGCTTCCATTTCCTTCACGGACATGCCGCCGTAGGTCAGGAAGCCTTCAAACATGGTGACGTAATCCTCCATATTGTGGAACAGCTCTTCGTCCCGAACCATGCAGCCGCCTCCGCGACCGAAGCCGAACTTTCTTCCGGAGAAGTAGATCAGGTCGAAGAGGTCACCGATCATACGGGTGATCTCTCGGATGGACTTGTCCTTCATGGAGTCCTCACGGGTTTTGATGAAGTACAGGTTGTCCTGGAGGAGAGAGGCATCCAGTACTGTGGGGATGCCGTGCTCTTTGGCAATGGCAACAGCTTCCTTCATATTCTGATAGGAAATGGGCTGGCCGCCGATGAGGTTGGTGCCGGCCTCCAGACGGAGGAAGGCAATATTCTCCGCACCCTCACGGGCGATACATTCCCGAACCTTGTCCAAATCAATGTCACCCTTAAAGGGCAGGTCACTGGCAGGGATCAGACCCTCGTCCTTGATCAGCTCCTCCACCTTGCCTCCCAGACGGGTAATGTGAGCCTTGGAGGTGGTGAAGTGGTAGTTCATGATGACGGTTTTGCCGGGCTTTACGAAATGGACGGCAATGATATGCTCGCAGGCCCGTCCCTGATGAGCAGGGAGGAAGTGCTCCATGCCGAAGATCTCCGTCAGCTTCCGATTCATGCGGTAGAAGGTCTCACTGCCTGCATAGGCATCGTCTGCACGGAGCATGCCGGCTTGCATGTCATCGCTCATGGCATTGACACCGGAGTCTGTGAGCATGTCCATGAAGATGTCCTTGTTGTGTAGCAGGAAGGCATTGTAATGGGCTTCCTTCATCTTCTGCAAACGCTCTGCGGCAGGGAGCAGCTCCAGACGCTGAACGATCTTGACCTTGTGCATTTCCATGGGAACCGCAGGGCGGTGGTAGAATTTGACTTCGGGCATAAGAGAACCTCCAAATGCTGTAAAAACAGCTTGTATTTTTGTTTGCCTTAGTATATAATACATGGAGCGATTTGTAAAGTGAATCATTTTGATTTTTATGATCGAAAAATTCGATGGAGGAATCTATGGAACTACGGAATCTGAGAACCTTCCAGCAGGTGGCAGAACGCAACAGCTTTACTGCCGCCGCCGCTGCTCTGGGTTACAGTCAATCTACGGTGTCGTTTCAAATCAGACAGTTGGAGGAGGAGCTGAACTGCCTTCTCTTTGACCGCATCCACCACAGCCTGCGCCTGACGGAGCAGGGGAAGGCCCTTCTGGACTATGCCCAGACAGTGCTCCACCTGACAGAGGAATTTTTTCAGAATATGGATCCCTCCGCAGAGCCGGAGGGCTTTGTCCACGTGGTGACCCCGGATTCCCTGTGTGAGAGAATTCTGATGGGTCATTTTACGGATTTTTACGAGAGATATCCCCGTGTTTCTCTGAAATTTTCCACAGCAGATACCTCGGATATGTTCCACATGCTGAACCGAAACGAGGCGGATGTGATCCTGACTCTGGATGCCCACGTCTATTCTCGGGAATATGTGATCGCCGCAGAGGAACCGGTCAGCGTGCATTTCGTTACCGGAGCAAGCTCTCCTCTTGCCGGGAAGAAGAGCCTGTCCGTAGGGGAGCTTCTGCAAGAGCCCTTTGTGCTGACGGAAAAGAGCATGGGCTACCGCAGAGTTCTGGACAGGGCTTTGGAGAAGCGGTCTTTGGAGGTTCATCCCATTCTGGAGCTGGGGCGTACAGACGTGATCACCGATGTACTGACCAAGGGGATCGGCATCTCCTTCCTGCCGGATTTCATCACAGAGGAGGGGGTAGAACGGGGAGAGCTGGTATATCTGAATGTGACGGATATGGAGGTAGATGTGTGGAAGCAGTTGGTCTATCACAGGAACAAATGGATCTCCCGTGCCATGAGGGTCTTCCTGGACTACATACGGGAAGCGGAATTCTGCCAAGAGAAAAGATAAAAATATTTACGATAAACATTAAAAACCTCTTGACAAACATAAAAGAATGTGCTATGATGAAGACACAAATCTACAGGAGGTATTTTTATGAATCCTTTATGCAAAACCGCAAAGACTCTGGACACTGTCTTTCAGATCGCAAAGATCCTGCTCCTCATTGCCTGCATCGCCTCTGCGGTAGCGGCGATTTTTGCGGGAGCATTACTGCTGTTAGGCCCGGATCTGGAAAACTTCGGCTTCGTGGAGCAGGTTCTGGAGCTGGGCGCTGTTCGGCTGAGCATAGCGCCGGAATTTGAGCTGCCTGTGGAGAACGTTCTGTGTCACGGCCTGACAAGTCTCGGTCTGCTTTCGGTTGTGTCGGTTTTCGGTTTGCTTGCCGTCAAATACATTCGCAATATTCTGACCCCTATGACAGAGGGCGAGCCCTTCCGCAGTGTAGTTGCCCGGAATCTGAAGAAGCTGGCTTGGCTGAGCATCGTTTATACTGCTGTTCGTTTCTTCTTAGACGGGCTGGAGTCTTTCCTTTTCGGCCATTTCTTCGGGGATACCGTGGCAAAGCTGATTGAGGGCAGCGGCATCACCCACATTTCCTATGACATTGAGTCCGACATGAGCTTCCTGCTGGTGGCGGGAGTGCTGTTCCTGTTGAGCTATGTTTTCCGCTATGCCGAGGAGCTGCAGAAGCTCTCCGACGAGACACTGTAAGGGGGGCGAGTCCTATGTCCATTATTCTGCGACTGGATCGGGTCATGGCTGACAGAAAGATCTCTCTCAATGAGCTGTCGGAAAAGGTTGGAGTAGCCAATGTGAACCTCTCCAAGCTGAAGAACGGTCACGTCAGCGCTATCCGCTTCTCCACCTTGGAGGCTATTTGCGATGTTCTGGACTGTCAGCCCGGAGATATCTTGGAATTCAAACGGGAAGAGGCCTGAGAACGACCCTTCCCCACATCCCTTCCGGACCGAACTCCCCACAGGGGGTTCGGTCTTTTGAAAATTTCGTTGTACCACTTGCATCCCGAGGCGGATTGTGATAAAATATGACCAATACTATACAATATAAGGAGGCAGCAACGATGTTTGATGCAAAGGAACCCATTGTTCTGGATCTTGGCTTGACCCAAGAGCCGGAGGAGGCCATTGTAGAGGCACCTGTTCAGGAAACAAAGCAGGAGATCGTCCTCACACCGGAAGAGCAGCAGATGGTCGATGCCTTTTCTCAGAAAATCGATCTGCACAATACAGCGATCATTATGCAGTACGGCGCAGCTTCTCAGAAGAAGGTATCCGATTTCTCCGACTCTGTCCTGACCGGCGTAAGAACCAAGGAGCTGGGGCAGACCGGCGAGATGATCACCGAGCTGGTAGGAGAGCTTCGGGGCTTCTCCGCAGAGGAAGAGGAGGGCGGCTTCCTGGGTCTGTTCAAGAAGACCGGCAGTAAGCTCTCCCGTCTCAAGGCTCGCTATGACGGTGTGGAAAAGAATGTGGAGCGCATTGCCACAGAGCTGGAGACACATCAGAACCGCCTGATGACGGACATCGTCACCTTTGACAAGATGTACGATGCCAACCTGACCTATTTTAAGGAGCTGACCATGTACATTCTGGCCGGCAAGAAGAAGCTGGATCAGGAGCGTAGCACTACCTTGGTACAGATGCAGCAGCAGGCACAGCTTTCTGCTCAGGCCCATGATGCACAGGCCGCCAATGACTATGCCGCTCTCTGTGACCGCTTTGAGAAGAAGCTCCATGACCTACAGCTGACCAGAACCATCAGCATCCAGATGGCTCCCCAGATCCGCATGATCCAGAATAACCATGCCCTTCTGGCAGAGAAGATCCAGTCCACTCTGAATAACACCATTCCCCTGTGGAAGAACCAGATCGTCCTTGCCCTTGGCATGGAGCATTCCAGACAGGCCCTTCAGGCACAGCGGGATGTGACCAATATGACCAACGAGCTACTGCGGAAGAATGCAGACACCCTGAAGCTGGGTACTGTAGAGGTAGCTCAGGAAAGCGAGCGGGGCATCGTGGATCTGGAAACTGTCCGTTATACCAACGAGCAGCTCATCTCCACTTTGGACGAGGTTCTCCGTATCCAGACAGAGGGCAAGCAGAAGCGTGCCGAGGCAGAAGCAGAGATCGCCAAGATCGAGGCTACCTTGCGGAATAAGCTGCTGAATCACAAGACCGAAGCCTGAGTGCGAGAGGAATAAGAGGACAAGCTTATGAATGGTAACAAATCCTCAGACTCTAAGTTCTGGATAGTGCTCCTTCTGCTGGTGGGAGTTCCCTTTCTGGCTCGGAGGCTGCTTCCTTTGGTGTGGAAGATCCTGCTGGTAAGCTTCGGGATCGTTGCCGCCCTTGTGGGACTTGTGATTTTTCTGGTGATCTATTTTTCCAAAAAATCCAACAAGGAGCCGGAGAAGGAAGAAAAAACGATCCCCACCCGGGAAGCTCCGCGGGAAGCGGCGGAGACCAAAACGGAGGAAAAGAAGGGGAATTACGCCCCCACCCTGACCTTGGAGCAAATGCGTGTCCTGAGCAAGGGTCGCACGCATCTGACAGAGCTCCGAGCACTGTCCGCTCGCATCGCCAATATCAATGTGAGGAAGCGCAGTGAGGATGTGTGCAACGAGATCGAGAAGATCCTCAATGCTCTGCAGACCCAGCCGGAGGACATTTCCCGTGTTCGCCAGTTCTTCAACTATTATCTTCCTACCTTGGGCAACATTCTCCTCAAGTATCTCCGTATTGAAGAGGGTGGGGCTGTACGGGAGGACACCACCGTGAAGGTCATGTCCTGCCTCCGTGAGATCCAGTCTGCCATGGAGAAACAGCATGCGGCCATTTACGATAACGATCTGGTAGACCTGACTGTGGAAATGGAAGCCCTCACTATGGCCTGCAAACGGGACGGCCTCTTAGTCAGCGAGGACTTTACCCTGCAGGAAGGCGACCGTCAAATCACCCTGACCCTATAACCCATTCCCCCACCGAGCCTGTTGAGAAGCCCACCTTCCCAACAGGCTCTTTTTCTGCATTCCGTTTTTTCGCCCTATTTACCCATGCTCACCGTCCACCCCTTGGCTCTCCCGACCGGAGAGCTGGCGCGAAGCGCCTGAGAGGGCTCACCGCACCGATTTCACCCACAAACTACCCATAGAACCACCGTACCGATCCCCCATACGAAACTGCGCCCCTCCACCTACTGTCTGCACGACCCCTCTCCCCCTCCCTTCGGGAGGTACCTCTCCCCAAGGGGCGAGGCAAGGCCTGTGTGCAAACTTCAAACAGCTCCATAAATTGGGGTCTGAATTTGGATCTTATTTTTTCCCTTGGGGCGGTGTTGGGTGATCGGGGAGCTGTTTGAGCAGGGCTTTTAGCTGTTGCCTGTGGTGCTGTTCTTCTTTTGCCAGAGCCTCGAAGAGCTCACGATAGGCGGCGAAGTGGCAGGCCAATTTTTGGTAGCTTTGGGCGGCATCCTCTTCGGCGGCATGACGGTCTTCTATGGCACGACGGAGGCTGGGATAGGTCTTGCGGCTGTCCTTCTCTGTGGGATTGTATGCACCGTACAGACTTTCATAGAGCTCGAGAAGCTCCTTGACGTGACGGGCTTCCTCTTCGGCCATCCGAGCAAGCACCTTGCGGAAGGGGGGATAGATTCGGGACAGACGCTCATAGCTGTCACGGGATCGGATCTCTGCGGTGAGCATGGCGGATAACAGCTCTTCCTGACTCGCTTTCACACGCTGCCAAATCTTGCGGACAGCCTGTGCATCATAGGGATCCATAGGAAACACCTCCTGTTAGAGCTTGGGAGCAGATCTCCCACTACCGCTACCATATGCCCGAGGAAGAAAGAATGTGCAGAAATCACGGAAAAGTCTCGGTTCGATAGACAATAAAGAGGAAAAGTTTGTAGTTTTGCATGATTTTTTGCTTTCCCTCTTGCAATCTATTGGGTTTTACATTAGAATAAAAGAAAAACTATAACCCCAATCAGGAGGATACATAGAATGAACAAACCTACCCTTGTGATCATGGCAGCCGGCATGGGAAGCCGTTTCGGTGGCATGAAGCAGATCACTCCCGTAGATGCACAGGGACATATTATTATGGACTATTCCATTTATGATGCCATCCGTGCAGGCTTCGGCCGTGTGGTTTGCATTATCAAGAAAGAATTTGAAGCAGATTTTGAGGCCGCCATCGGTTCTCGGCTTCGGGATCATGTGGAGCTGGTATATGCCTACCAGAGTCTGGATCAGCTTCCCGAGGGCTTCTCTATCCCCGAGGAGAGAGTGAAGCCTTGGGGTACTGCCCATGCTGTGTGGTGCGCCCGTAATGTCATTGATGGCCCCTTTGCAGTGCTCAATGCCGACGACTTCTATGGGAAGGAAGCCTTTGAGGTCATTGCACAGTTCCTGCTGGAAGACCGTGGCCCCACCGAGCATGCCATGGTGGGCTACCGCCTGAGCAATACCCTGACAGAGAATGGCTCTGTGGCACGGGGGATCTGTGTTACCGACGAAGAAGGCTATCTTCGTGAGGTCACCGAGCGCACCAAGATCGTCAAGCAGGGCGAGGGAGCCGCTTATACCGAGGACGGAGAGACCTTCATTCCTCTGGCTATGGACAGCATTGTATCCATGAACCTCTGGGCCTTCCGCAAAGAAGCCCTCGACGGCTTCGAGGCCAAGTTCCGTGACTTCCTTATAAACATCCTGCCTTCCAATCCTCTGAAGGCAGAATTCTTCCTGCCTCTGATCGTCAGTGCTATGATCAGGGAGAATACCGGTTCTATCCGAGTCCTCAGCAGCAATGCCCACTGGCATGGTGTAACCTACAAGGAGGATCTGCCCTCTGTAGTTTCTGCCATCCGTGCCATGAAGGACGAGGGCAAGTACCCCGAATACCTGTGGAGGTAAGATCATGACCGCTTTGGAACAAGCCTTACAAGCGTTCCCTCTCCGTGGCAAGCCCATTTATACCGGCCGCTACGGTTGCGGACATATTAACGATACCTATGCCATTGCCTGTGACAGTGGCTGTATGTACATTTTACAGCGGGTCAACAGCAAGATCTTCACCCGTCCTGAAGAGCTGATGGAGAATGTTGCGGCAGTGACCCAATTCCTGTCCGACAGATGCGCCGATCCCCGTGGCGCCCTCCGCCTTGTGAAGACGGTGGACGGACAAAACAGCTTCGTGGACAGCGAGGGCGAGCACTGGAGAGTGTTTCCCTTTGTGGACAACAGTATTTGCTTGCAGAAGGCAGAGAGCAAGGAAGAATTCCGCCAGAGTGCTATTGCCTTCGGCCGTTTCCAGAAGGAGCTGGCAGAATTCCCCGCCGCCATGCTCCACGAGCCGATCGCCAACTTCCATAATACCGTGGATCGCTACAGACAGTTCCACGAGGCTCTGGATGCCGATATTATGGATCGCGCCCGTTTGTGCCGTGGGGAGATCGAATTCTACTTGGCTCATGAGCAGGAGGCCGGTTGCATCGTGGACCGTCTGGCAGACGGAAGACTGCCTCTGCGAGTGACCCACAATGACACCAAGCTCAACAATGTCATGCTGGACTATGACAGCCGTACCGCCCTCTGTGTGATCGACCTGGATACCATCATGCCCGGCTCATCTCTCTATGATTTCGGTGATTCCATCCGCTTCGGTGCCGCTACTGCGGCAGAGGATGAGCAGGATCTTTCCAAGGTCTCTATGGATCTTGAGCTGTACCGTACCTTTACAGAGGGCTTCCTCTCTGCCTGCGGCGACAGCCTGACGGAGGAAGAGAAGAGAATGCTACCTATAGGTGCCAAGATGATGACACTGGAATGCGGTTTGCGCTTCCTTACAGACTATCTCAAGGGTGACACCTATTTCAAGACCCACCGTGAGGGGCAGAATTTAGACCGCGCCCGTACCCAGATGAAGCTGGTTGCGGATATGGAGGCCAAGATGCCCCAAATGGAACAGATCATTCAGGAGGTACAAGGATGAACGTACTGGTTACCGGCGGTGCCGGATATATCGGAAGCCACACCTGTGTGGAGCTGATCCACGCAGGTCATACCCCTATTGTCATTGACAATCTCCGCAATTCCAATCCCAAGAGCCTTGACAGGGTCAGAGAGATCACAGGACAGACCGTAGCCTTGTATGAGGGGGATGTACGGGACGAAGCCCTGTTAGAGCGGATCTTTGACGAGAACGAGATCCACTGCGCCATTCACTTTGCAGGTCTGAAGGCGGTAGGCGAGTCCTGCGCCATTCCCTTGGAATATTATCAGAACAACCTTTGCTCCACCATGACGCTCTGCAAGGTCATGGGCAAGCGTGGGGTCAAGGGGATCATTTTCTCCTCCTCTGCTACGGTTTACTCCGGGGATAATGAGATGCCTCTGAGAGAGAATTCCCGTACAGGCAACTGCACCAACCCCTATGGCTGGACCAAGTACATGGGTGAGCAGATCCTTCGGGACATTGCCAAGGCAGATCCTCAGTGGTCTGTGGTGCTCCTGCGGTACTTTAACCCCGTAGGCGCTCACGAAAGCGGCAAGATCGGTGAGCATCCCAACGGCATTCCCAACAACCTTATGCCCTACATTTCCCAGACAGCCATCGGCAAGCGGGAAAAGCTCAGTGTCTTCGGCAATGACTATGCCACCCATGACGGCACCGGTGTCCGTGACTACATCCATGTCGTGGACTTGGCTCGGGGTCACGTGGCCGCTGTGAACTACCTCTGCGAGCATAAGGGCGAGGCGGTCTTCAATCTTGGCACCGGCACGGGCTACAGTGTGCTGGACATGGTCAAGGCCTTCGAGACCGCCAATGGGGTGAAGGTTCCCTATGTCATCGCTCCCAGACGTCCCGGTGATCTGGACACCTGCTATGCAGACCCTGCCAAGAGTGCGCAGATCCTGGGCTGGACCGCAAAGCATGACCAGAATGATATGTGCCGTGATACATGGAACTGGCAGTCTCAAAATCCCAACGGATTTGATGATTGAATTCCAAAAGGAATGCTTGATTTTTTACAGGTTATTTAGTATAATAAGTCTGTACTTATTTCAGAAATAAAAAGGAGTTCTACTATGAAGAAATTAATGGTGAAAAAAGGCTCTCAGTGCATGGCCTGCTTAGAGTGTGTCCGTGCTTGCTCCGAGGCATTCCACAAGGAGTTCCACGAGGATAAGTCCTGTGTTCAGATCGTTGAGCGTGCCGGCAAGGTTCGCCCCATGACCTGTGTACAGTGTGGCAAGTGTGCAGCAGCCTGCGAGCAGGGCGCCATCACCCAGAATCCCAAGACCGGCGTTTACATGATCAACAAGAAGCTCTGCATCGGTTGCGGCAAGTGCAAGGAAGCCTGCCCCTTCGGCGTTATGGTCTATGAGCCCGGCATGGCTGCCGCCGCAAAGTGCATCGCCTGCGGCATCTGCGTCAAGAACTGCCCCATGGAAGTCCTGGAGATCGTCGAGAACTGATTTTTCGGTTTCCCCACATAAAAAATCCCCCTCCGTGGTATGATCCCCCTAAAGTAGACAATGGAAATATCCAAAGTCTATTTTAGGGGGATTTACTATGTCAAAGCCGAAATATAGTGCAGGATGGAAAATAGCAATTGCAAAAAAGTATCTACTCGGTGAAGGCTCATATGGCC
>JAFOZC010000159.1 GCA_017391305.1 Oscillospiraceae bacterium
CCCTATGGAACCATGTATCCATGATTCCACAGGGAGATGGTACGCCGAAAGGGACTCGAACCCCCGACCTACTGGTTCGTAGCCAGTCACTCTATCCAACTGAGCTATCGGCGCATACACTCAAGGTGCCTATATATACTATCACAGAGATCCTGATTTGTCAAGCATTATTTTTAACTTTTTTCTATTTATTTGCAAATTTTCTTTCTTCCCATTCCCCTTTGTCACTCTGTTGGATTTTCATGTAATCCCTATAGAAAATCGCTGCGGTGAGGCATCGGCAGACAGAGCAACAAATCCCAAGGCTTCTCTTGTCATAGGGTGCAGAAAAGGCAGCAGAGGGGTGATCTGCTGCCTTTGGTGATATTCTCTTAGCGATCCTTGGCAGACAGCTCCACACTGTGGCGAAGGATGCTCATAGGGGGAACGGCCTTGGGGAGCTGCATGCGGAAAAGCATCTGGGGCGTACGCGGTTGCTCCAAAGCATTGCCTTCCATATCGGTCATCATGGGAACAGTAAGCTCAAAAGGTCTGAGATCCGGACCAACTACCTCTAACAGGTCTCCCACAGCAAACTTGTTCCGCAGAGACAGGGTGGCCATGCCGTTTTCCTCGCACTCTGTGACGATGGCACAAACCTGCCAATCCCGTATGTATCGGGAATTAGCAAAATACTGCCCCGGCTCACCGTAGAAGAAGCCTGTGGAGTAATGTCGGTGGGATACATGCTCCACCTCATCCCTCCATACAGGGTCAATGGGTCTGCCCGCCGCCACATCGTCGATCACATGGCGGTAAGCTCCTGTCACGATCGCCGCATAGTAAGCGGATTTGGCTCTGCCCTCGATCTTGATACAATCCACTCCCACCCTCATCAGGTCGTCAATGTGATCGATCATGCACATGTCACGGGAATTCATAATATACGTACCCTTCTCGTCCTCGAAGACCGGGAAGTATTCGCCGGGACGTTTCTCTTCCATCAGGGCATACTGATAGCGGCAGGGCTGGGCGCAAGCACCGCGATTGCTGTCTCTGCCGGTCATATAGTTGGAAAGGAGGCAACGGCCGGAATAAGATACGCACATAGCCCCGTGAGCAAAGGTCTCGATTTCCAGCTCCTTGGGGGTGTTCATCCGAATTGCGGCAATTTCCTCCAAGGAAAGCTCTCTGGCCAGAACCACACGCTTAGCTCCCAGCTCATACCATGCTGTGGCGCAGTTTGCATTGGCAATGCTGACCTGGGTGGACATGTGGCGCTCGCAACGGGGGGCATATTTTTCTGCCATGCGGAAGACACCTAAGTCCGCAACGATCAGGGCATCCACGCCCACCTCGTTGAGCTGTTCCAAATGGGCAGGCAATCCCGCCAGCTCATTGCCACGGGGCATGGTGTTCACGGTCACATGAACCTTTACCCCATGATCATGGGCGAAGCGCACCGCCTGCGGCAGCTCCTCAGGGGAGAAATTCCCCGCAAAGGAGCGCATGCCGAAGCTTGTCCCTGCCAGATATACGGCATCTGCACCGTAAAGCACAGACATTTTCAATCGTTCCATGTCCCCCGCAGGGGCCAGTAATTCAGGTTTAATCATTCTTTTGTCCCTCCAGGAACTTTTCATGCTCCTTGGCATTCTTGGAGAAATAGTGGAAGCCCGTGGACTTGTCCAGTGCGTAGTAATGGAACTCTGTGTCCGTGGGATTCAGGGCGGCGGTGATGCTATTGAGGCCCGGGTTGGAAATGGGTCCTGCGGGCAAGCCCTTATACTTATAGGTATTATAGGGGCTGTCCACCTCAAGATCTGCATAGGTCAGGGCATGATCCACCCCACCCAATGCATAGACCACCGTTGCGTCGATGTTCAGGAAAGGATACTCCGCAGGCTTGCACAGGCGGTTGTAGATTACAGAAGAGATCTTGCCGCTTTCTGCCACACCGGCCGTCTCCTTCTCGATCATAGAAGCCACCGTCATAAGCTTATACACAGTGAACCGATGCTCTGCAATATAGGCCTCATCATAGCCCGCCGCAGACCAGCGCTTGGCAAGCTTTTGGTTCAGCTCCTCTAACTGCTCCTGTGCCTTGTCGGAGAACTTCTTTCTGAAGTTGTTCAGAAGCTTCTCCAATACCCGATCCGGGTCATCCTTCTCATAGAAGTCATAGGTATCCGGGAACAGGAAGCCCTCCAGACGGTTGGCCTCTCCGTAGGGGATGCCCTCTAAGAACCAATAGTCAAATTCATGCTTTGCGGCGCATTCTTCCAGCTCTGCAACGGTGCAGACTCCCTTTGCTTCCATAACGGCGAAGATGTTTGCAGAGGTGTAGCCCTCGGGAATGGTCACACGGACGGTAACACGGTTGGGACTGCGCTTGACCATACCCTTCACAAGGGCATGGTAGTCGTAGTTGTAATACAGCACATAGTTGCCGGGATCCATATCCTTCTCGGAATCCGTAAACTTGCAGTAGAAGCGGAAGAGCCAGGGGTACTTAATGATACCCTTTTCCTTCAGCATTTCCGAAATGGTCTCTACATTATCCGTATCCTGCACCACAACGGAGATCGGCTCGTCGGAGCGACCGAAGGCCAAGACATCCTGGGCGCACTCCCAGATGCCGTAGCCCAGACCGATGGCGCCGACGCCTACCAGAACCACATAAAGCAGGATCTTCGCAAAGAGAGGAACGATGCGCTTCTTCCGATTCCGCTTCGGCTTCCGAGGACGGGGACCGGAAATCTCCTCTTCATAGTCGTAGTCCTCATAGTCCTCGTCATAATCCTCCGTCTCCTCAGAGGCTGTGGGGATCTCGTAGTCCGGATAGTCCCGAAGGGCCTCGGACAGGTCGGGGACGAATTCCTCCGGATCCGGTGCCACAGGCGCTTCCTCCGGCATAAATCCCCCACCGCCGTATTCATAGGCATTTACGGGGCTGTACATATAGTCGTTGACGTCATCCCTGTCGATCTGTTCCTTGACATCTCGGATCAGCTCATCCAGAGAAGGGTCTTCGTTCAGGTCGGGATCTGCTCCCAGATCCTTAAAAGCAGCCTTTCTGCTCTCATCCTGTCCACGGAATTGTCTGTTCATAGTCTTCCTCCTTTAGGGGTAGACGACCTCCGCCGCTACCTGTCTTGCCCTTTCCTCTCCCCGAAGGGCAGAGATCAACGCAAGACCAAAGTCAAATGCCGAACCGGCGGCTCGACCGGTGATCAGCTTGCCATCTGTGACACAGCCGGTATCACACATCTGAGCTGTGCCCATTTCGTCCTCCATGCCGGGATAGCAGCAGGCACGCTTCCCCTCTGCATAGCCCAGCTTGGCCACGATGGTTGGGGCGGCGCAAATGGCGGCAAGGAATCTGCCCTCCTCATAACAGCGGCGCACCGCAGATAGGACGGTGGAGCTGTCCAGAATGGATGCCACCCCACCCAGACCGCCGGGAAGAACGATCATCTCTGCCTCCTCCCACTTGGCCTCCTCCTGCGTGCAGTCTGCCTGCACTGTGATACCGCGGCTGCCTCGGATCAGGCTGCCGCCGATGCCTACAAATTCTACATCCACACCGGCTCTGCGCAACAGGTCGCAGGGTACTACCGCTTCCATTTCTTCAAAGCCGGTTCCCAATACAATATAAACCATTATTCTTCCTCCAACACAGCCATTACCAAAGCGAATATTTCCTTATGAATGTCTTCGATAGAGCGCATTTTTCCCTCTTCGGCACAATGCACGATGGTCCAGCCGTAATGCTCGGCAGCCTCTAAGCCGGTCTGTCTGCACAGCCGCA
Source organism: Oscillospiraceae bacterium (assembly GCA_017391305.1). Classification (GTDB taxonomy): domain Bacteria; phylum Bacillota; class Clostridia; order Oscillospirales; family Oscillospiraceae; genus JAZOXB01. The sequence continues at coordinate 3,791 of JAFOZC010000159.1, forward strand.
GGTAATCCAGATGCTGCTCGTGAATATCGGCACCGGTATTGGTCTGCTCCTCACGCTTACGCATGAGCTGTCCCGTCAGCTCTGTGGGAACATCTAAGTATATGACGAGATCCGGCCTGGGTAGTTCCATTTTTTGATATTCAAAATCATACAACCACCGGAAAAAGGCAGCCCGTTCCGCCTCAGACACCTTAGAGGCCTGATGGACAGCATTGGAGGTAGTGTAGCGGTCAGAGAGCATGATGCCCCCTTCTTCATAATACTGCTTCCATACCTTGCGGTAGGAGGCAAAGCGATCCACCGCATAGAAGGTGGATGCCGCATAGGCGTTCACATCAGAGGGCTGTGTGCCAAACTCCCCACCTAAATACATACGGATCAGGGAAGAGGAGGGCTCGGAATACTGGGGAAAAACCATAGTGCGGAATTCCTTCCCCATAGATCGCAGTCTCTCTGTCAAAAGTGAAAATTGTGTGGACTTTCCGGAACCGTCAGTTCCCTCGAATACAATCAGCTTTCCCATTTTGCTTACCCTTTCATTCGCTTTTTCACTGCCGCAAAGATAAATTTTGGCAGGCGGAGCATTCTCTTGAATCTGCGGGGCTCCTTGATCAGGCGGTACAGCCATTCTAACTGCAAACGGATCATCCAACGGGGGGCTCGCTTCACCGTTCCGGCAATACCGTCCAAGGTTCCGCCTAAGCCGCACAGGAGCTTGGCGGACAGAGCCTCCCTGTGCTTCTGCATGAAGTATTCCTGCTTGGGGGAGCCAAGGCAAACATAGACCGCATCTGCTTGGGCTGTGTTGATTTTTTCCACAACCTCGGCCTCATCCTTGAAGTAGCCGTCTGCCATGCCGCAAATTTGGAGCTTAGGGTGCTTTTCCAGCATTTTCTTCCCTGCCAGCTCCGCTACCCCCGGCTTACTGCCCAAAAGATAAAGACGGGAGCCAAGCTCCTCCATCACAGAGAGCATATTCTGGGCAAATTCAATACCGGCAACCTTCTGCTTCAACGGAGTCTTCAGGAGCTTTGCCCCCAGGATCACCCCGGCGCCGTCGGGAAGAACCAGCTCTGCCCCATTGAGAAGTCTGCGGAAGCCCTCATCCTGCAAGGCCTCGTAGGCCATCTCCGCATTGGGTGTCACGCAATAACAGGTTCTCTCTCCCTGCAGGATCTGTCTACCCCGAGCAAGAGCCTCTTCCATAGTCACATTATCGTAGGATACTCCCAATACGTCTGTTTTCATAGTGTTCCCTCGTTAAGCAATATTTTGTTTATTTTATCATATTTTCCCCTCTTTGTCTATAGAAATTTCCCTTGGGATATGTTATAATGGTATGGCTTAAGAACCGTCATGTCACAAAGGAGGCTCCCATGAAAGAAAATCTGAAAGAACAAATTTTGAAAAAACTTCCCTTTCTGTTCCCGATATACGTTTTTGCAGGACTGTTCTTCCGCTGCTATCAGCTCAAGAATGAACTGCTCTTTGACGGTAGCCTTGTAGAAGGCGCCTATATGCACAGAGTTCTCATTGCTCTGTCCCTGATCGTTCCCTTAGCCTTTGCCCTAAGCTGTTGGACTCTGAAGAAGCTCCGCTACCACAGCTCCTGCTTCACCGACAACGGTGTGTGGGTCAGTCTGCAGATCATTGCAGGTGTCGGCTTGATCGGTAGCAACCTCCTGCAATTCGGTCAGGAGCTGCCTCCCTTCTTCATGGTCACCCGTATGTCCACCCTGCTGGTAGAATCCCTCCCCTGGCTGGGCATTGCCGCCGGTCTGTGTGTCATCGCCTTTGCGATTCTTTGCAAATGTCACCGCACCCCTTCCCCCCTGCTGTATATGCTGGTCAGTATATATCTGGTGGTGCGGCTCATCGTCCGCTTCCAGAATTGGAACACCGATCCCTCCATCCATGACTACGCCTATGAGCTGCTGGCAGCCATCTGCACCATGCTGGGCTGTTTTCAGATTGCCGGCTTCGGCTTCAATAAGGGCAAGCGTGCCATTACCGCCTTCTGGTGCTCCTGCGCCGTATTTTTCACCGGCATCTCCCTGGCAGATGCTCTGGAGGATCTGCCGGAGCTGTGCGCCCTCCTGTCCCTGCTGATCCTAAGCTTCACCATGGCCATCCAGCTCCTCTATGCCCGAGAGGACATCGAAGAGCCCGCTGAGGAAGCACCCTCTGCAAAGGATCTCCCGGAGGAAGACACCCCCGCCGACCTTCCCCCGGAGGATCACTCCCCCGAATTCTAAACCGACCCCCATCCCTCGGAAGCCCTTCCGCCTCCGAGGGATGGCTTTTTATTCCTCAGCCCTATTCCCGGAACCAAATTCCGATTTACCGAACTGCTTGAAGTTCGCTCAAAGCCCTTGCCTCTCCCTCCGGGAGAGGTACCTCCCGAAGGGAGGGGGAGAGGGATGTGCAGACAGTGGGTGGAGGGATGCAGTTTCGTATGAAGAATCGGTGCGGTGGTTTTATGGGTAGTTTGTGGGTGGAATCGGTGCAGTGAGCCCTCTCAGGCGCTTCGCGCCAGCTCTCCCGGAGGGAGAGCCACGGGCTTGGTGGGCATCGAGGGGCGGAGAGGAGAGCCAAGGGCGGGGGGGAGGAGGAGAGCAAGAGCTTGGCGGAGTATCGACGAATGAGCGATGGACCGAAAGCTGAGGGGATCTTTTTTCCTCTGTCACGGTGCGCTACGGCGGTGATTCCGTGTTTCTCTTGCCCTTCCTCCTTCATTATAAATAATATGAGAGGAAAGTAGGGTGGGAAGGGGGGGGCTATGGGGCGGTTTTGCGGAGAAGGAAGATGGCCACGGGGATGGATAGGATACCGGCAGTGAGCTTGGCGGTGATGACAGGCAGGAGCATTTGGGCATCGTAGCCAGCAGTGAAGCCCAAATGATCGCCGAAAACAAAGGCGGCAGAGACGGCGAAGGCCACATTCAGCACCTTACCCCGGGCATCCATGTCCTTGACCATGCCGAACATGGGGATGGAATTGGCGAGGCTTGCCAGCATTCCTGCGGCGGCAATGTCGTTCATGCCCAAAAGACTTCCCAATTTCATCAGGGGCTTCTTCAGCACCTTGGTCAGGACGAAGACCAGAGGGAAAGCCCCTGCCAGAACAAAGCCGATGCCGGCGACCACCTCCACCCCTGCAAAGAGCGGCTCCATGCCCGGGATCAGGGTGATGCCTGTGAGATGCTCCAGGATCCCTGCCCCCAGACCTACGGTGATCACTGCCAAAATGATCCGTCCGAACCAAAGGAAGCCCTTGATCACTGCTTTTTCAAAAAATACCAGTCCCAATACGATCAGGGCGGCGAAAAGGACAATGGGGATAAGATTCCGTAATACCATTCCCACAGGGAAGCCCGCCACCAGACCGCCTACAAAAGCGCCGAAGGGAATGGCAACGACCCCTGCCAGGATGCCCTTGGCAAAGGAGGCTCTGTCCTCCGGCCGTAAGATGCCCAAAGCCACAGGAATGGTAAAAACCACCGTAGCTCCCAGCATAGAACCGACGATGAGGCCACCGAATTGGGCGGCCTCCTTTGTCTCTGCCAGCTCTGCCGCAAGGGGAGCGCCACCCATGTCATTGGCAAGGATAGAGCCTGCAAACATGGCAGGATCTGCCCCCAGCACACGGAAAAGGGGGACGAGGAGGGGCTTGAGTAGCTCTGCCAGAACGGGGGCAAGAGCCAAGATCCCCAGCATGGACAGAGACAGTGCTCCGATGGCAAGGATCCCTTCTTCAAATTGCTTCCCCAAGCCCAGGGGAGAACCGAATATACGGTCCAAGGCACCTGCCGCCATGAAGATCCCCATGACCCACAGGATGATTTCGTCTACGGACATCTTATCCCTCCATCTGATCCAAAATCGCCACAATGGCGGCATCTACGGGAGCACCGCTTTCCTGTCTGGCGGCAGCTCCCTGCACGATCAGCACCTGTTCTCCCTGACCGGCACCGACCAGATCGGCGGCAATGAGCTCCTGCCCCTCTGCCTGCACCCGAAGGAGGATCTGACCTCCCAAACGGGGACTTTTCTTCGTTGCCCAGACAGAGCCTATGACTGTACCCCGTCTCAAGCCCGACCCTCCAGCACGTCACGGGCCAGAGGGGTGAGCCGTCCCTCTACCGGCTGTCCGTTTCGGAGCAAGCGCCGTACGTCCTCGGCAGTAAGGAGCTTCTGCTGTCTTGCCCCTATGAATTGCAGTCCTATCTGCTTTAGCTGTCGCTCCGCCCCAAGGAGCTTGGAGTACAGAGCCCGATTGGCTGTTTTGGCATAACGGCGGTATTCCAAGCCCTCTTCCCAGAGAAATACAGGCTTTCCTGTTAAAAGAGCCTGCATACAGGCTTCGTCAGGGAAGAACAGTAGCTCCCGAGGGCTGAGAGAGCCGATGACCACTGCCTCATATTCCCCCTCTGTCACGTATTCCCAGCCCAGATCTCGGGAAGGGGGGCGACCGATGAGCAGGGCGCAGTGTTGCCGCCTGCGAACCTCCCTTAGGACTTGCTCCACAATATCCTCCCTCATAGGATCATCCCCATATCTCCCAAGCGGTAGCCGCAGGCATTGGCCTCGTCATAGTCCAGATGGGCATAGGTGCGGTATTGGGGGCTGACCCGAACGGTCACATCCTCAAAAATCAGGGGGCGGTCTGTCAGGGTGCGGAGACTGACCTCCTGACCGTCTCGGAGCTGTCTGGCGGCGGCATCGGCAGGGGTCATGTGAATGTGCCGCTTGGCAACAATGACCCCTTCCTTCAGGGTAAGGGTCTTATCTGCGTTGGCCAGAGTGATGCCGGGGCTGTTGTCGGTGTCACCGCTGTCTCTGGTGGGAGCTTTTAGCCCCAAGGTCACACAGTCTGTTCGAGACAGCTCTACCTGACAGCGTTTCCGCTCCGGCCCAAGGACAGCGACCTTATCGATCCGACCCTTGGGGGTAATGAGGCTGACCCGTTCCCTTGCGGCAAACTGCCCCGGCTGAGACAGACCCTTCAGGGGAGTGAGAGGATGACCGAAGAGCGCCAAAGCGGCTTCCTTGGTCAGGTGGACATGGCGGCCGGAGGCTTCCAGCTCCACAAAGAGCCGTTTTGTCAATTCTTCAATGAGCTCGTCCATGTGCTGCCTCCTTTATTATAAGAAGTTCTCTCCTCCAAACAGAGGATCCAGCACAGGGAGGACAGGCGGTTCAGCGCCCTGTGGAGATCTGTCCGCTTGGGGAAGGCGTGATAGCTTAACAGCTCCGTCTCCCGAATCAGAGCTCGCAGACGATTGAGCTTCAGAAGGCACAGGGAGTCGGAGGCTTCCGGGAGAATGTGGTCGGTGCCGTAATACCTCTTGGGGTCATGGCTGCGATGGCGGAGCTGGGCTTCCGTCAGCCCGTGGAGCTTCCTTTCCTCCACGGGCTCTGCCAGCACATCCGCCCGCATGAGACTGCGGCAGAAGTCCAGCATTTCCTCCAGTGTCTGTCGGGGCATGGCTTCCTCCTTCAGACACAGCAGGATCTCTGCCTCCAGAGTGTCCAGCTTCCCCCGATAGGCGATCCGCGGATGGGTCTTGGGTACCAGCTCCCTGCTGTTCAGGTGGGTCATGTGCTCCGGCTTCTCCCTGCGGAAGGGAATGCCCCTCTGACGCAGAAGATCCTGTGCCGCCGGGGTCAGGCGGTCTCCCTGCTCCAGATAGAGGATCCCGTCCTCCAAGGCGGAAAGCACATTCTTTTCCGTGTACAGCATGACTTACTTGCCGTTTCCCGGAAGTTCCTTGCCGTGAGGGAGGATCAGCTCTACCTCGTTGTGGGGTCTGGGGATCACGTGGACAGAGATCAGCTCACCGACCTTTTCTGCGGCGGCCGCCCCTGCATCTGTGGCAGATTTGACAGCGCCTACGTCTCCCCGAACCATCACCGTGACCAGACCGCCGCCGATCTGCTCCTTGCCGACCAACTGTACATTTGCGGACTTGACCATGGCATCGGCGGCTTCGATAGCACCGACCAGACCACGGGTTTCTACCATACCGAGAGCGTTTGTGTTAGGGATCATTGTTCATTCCTCCGAAGTTTTTTTAGAATTTCCCGAGTGAGCATTTCGATCAGTTCCCCATCTGCACCGGGGACAGAGGCGGAACAGGAGGCAGAGCCCTCGGAGACTTCCTCTCCCCAAGCGACTCTACGGATATTGATCAGATCCATAGGGCTGATATTATTGGAGCTGGAGCTGCCTCCCACTGCGCCACAGCCTAAGGTCAGGGCAGGGAAGAGCCCGGTGGTAGCACCGATGCCGCCCAAGGAGGAGGGGGTGTTGACGAGAAAACGGGATACGGGAATTTCCAGAGCAAAGCGCCGTATCACATCCCGATCCTCTGCATGGATGGAGAAGGTGTGTCCTGCGCCTTCCCCTAAGAGAACCTCCACTGCACGCTTCAAAATGGTATCCTCATTCCGTTCCACAAAGAGAGCCAGAATGGGACAGAGCTTCTCTCTGGAATAGGGTCGGGTAGGCCCTGCCTCTGTTTCGTGGGCAATGAGTACCGTGGTTTGGGGCGGCACAGTGACACCTGCCATGGCGGCTACCTGATGGGCTGTCTGACCCACCACCTTGGGATTCATGGTGCCGTTGGGGCGCAGAAGGATGGCTGCCAGCTTGGCGGCCTCTTGGGTGTTCAGGAAGTACGCCCCCTGCCTGCGGAATTCCTCCTTGACCCGAGCCTCACAGCATTCCTCCAGGATCACACTTTGCTCCGAGGCACAGATGGTGCCGTTATCAAAGGTTTTGGAACGGATGATGTGAGCGACAGCTTGGGGAATGTTAGCGGATCTGTGGATATAAGCAGGGCCGTTCCCTGCGCCGACTCCAATGGCAGGCTTGCCGGAGGAGTAGGCGGCCTTCACCATAGCACCCCCTCCTGTGGCAAGAATGAGACGGGTGTGCTTGTGGTGCATCAGCTCCTGCACTGCTTCCATAGTGGGGGTGGAGATACAGCCGATGGCGCCCTTGGGACAGCCTGCCTGTTCAGCGGCCTGTGCCAACAGCTTTGCCGTCTTACAGGTACACTGCACCGCTCCCGGATGGGGAGAGAATACAATGGGAGAGCCTGCCTTCAGGGCGATCATACTTTTGTAAATGACGGTGGAGGTGGGGTTGGTAGAGGGGACGATCCCGGCAATGACCCCGACGGGAACACCGATCTCCCACAGACCCTGCTCCTCCTTCAGGATGCCAACGGTTTTCATGTCCCGAATGGCATCGTAGACCCGTTGTGCGGCAAAGCGGTTTTTCTCTGCCTTGTGGGCGGCATTGCCGAAGCCGGTTTCGGCGCAAGCCAGCTTCCCCAATTCCTCCCCGTGGGCAAGGGCGGCCTCCTTGATGGCTTCCACGATCCGATCAAGCTGAGCCTGATCCATAGCTTTGAGCCTGTGGAATGCCTCCTCTGCCTGTTCCATAAGCTCCCGTGTTTCCTGTCGGGAGCGTAAATCTTTATCCAATTCCATATGAGCCTCCTTTTGCTTCCGTGTCATCTCCTGAGTCCCCTTCCGCTCTGGGGGGAAGGACCCCCTCCATTCATCCGATGACATTGCTTATGGGTTCTTCCGCAACGGCGCAAACCGCTTTGCCGAAGGCCTCGCAGGCGGCGAGACAGGCGGCTTGGGTGCCGGTAAGCAGAGCCCCTGCAAAATTTGTTTCCGTCGGTGGGGCAAAAAATTCTGTCATTTCCACATCCGAAGCCTTCAGGGCCGCATCGATCCCCACCATGGCCTCTACGGGAGGAGCGATCAAATAGGCAAGAGCCTGTCCCACGGGAACGTGGCCTAATTTGGCAAGATAGCTTCCCGTACGGGAAACGCAGTGAGCCAAATACACCACATCATCCCTGTCATTGGCGCTGGAAAAGCCCAGCTCACGGATCAGGGAAACCGCCGCATTCAGACCGCTTTCCACCTCGGAGGGATTGCTCCCTGCCAGAATGCCGATGACCTCTCCCGCAAGGGCGGTGGAGGCATTGGCGGCACCTGCATAGAGACTCCTGCCATAGGCAACCTCTACATTAGCGGCCTTGGTGGCCTCGTCCAGAGCAATATAGGTCACATCGTCACTGTCCGCAGACAGGAGGGCAATGCTACGGTGATGCTTCTTCAGCTTCAGGGCCTTGCACAGGGCAGGGGAGGCATTGGGGATGATTTGGGCGGAAAGAAGGCTTACGGGGAGCTTGTCACCCTTCATCCTATCCCTCCTGTCGCAGATCGATGCCGGAAGCCTTCTGTCGGAGCATTTCTGTCATCAGGGAGGCAATGTGGGCCCCGGCTTCTACGGCATGGATGCCCTGTCTGTGAATGTTGGAAATCACGGTACGCTTGGCCTCCGGGATCCCTCTGTGAGGGCGGTAGGTGATATAGGCAGACATGGATTCCGCTGTTCCCAGCCCCGGTCGTTCTCCTACCAACAGACACAGCAGCTCACAGCCTGTCAGGTCTCCTATATGGTCACTTGCCCCCACCCGACAGAATTGTACAAAGGGGATCTTGTCAAGGGAGATGCCCTCATTCTGCAAGCCCTGACGGATGGCGGCGGTGCAGTCCAAGGCATTGGCCTCTATGGCCGCAGAGGACAGACCGTCACCGATGACCAGCATGACCCTCGTCCCCTTCCAGGTGGAGGAAATGACCTTTTCGTTTACTTCATCAAAGCATCTTCCCAGATCCGGACGGGTCAGATATTCGTCCTTGTCCCTGCAACGGGTCTTCAGGGGGATCAGGCCGTGGCTCTTGGCAAAGTCCTCCCCAATGGTGCGGAACACGCTGTCTCTTGCGGCGGCATGGTCTGCGCGGAAGCGGAGAAGGGTAGCGGTTTTGTACCTTGGCCCTGCCTTCCCTGCTCCCAAACGGGCAGGGGTCTTTTCCTTCAGACGAAGGAAGTCTCGGGGCTTATAGGGCTGTTCTACCAGATACTGCTGTCGCAGATCGATTTGGCTGATATCCTCTAAGGGAGGGAAGGAATGCTCCTCCTGCACTGTCCCCTTCGGAGGTGCTTTGGGAGTCTGTGTCCCACCTAACTCCGAGAGCATTTGGGCAACCAAGGCTTTCAGTTCCTCTTTGTTCATAAGGGTCTCCTTTCTACAGCAGGGCAGAGCCGTCTCCGGCCTTGGCGGTCAGCTTGCCATTTTCCACGAAGCCCATTTTTTCCAACCACTTCTGGAAGGGAGGGGTAGCACTCAGGCCGAAAAGCTCTCGCAAGGCGGCGGTTTCTCGGAAGCCTGTGGTTTGATAATTCAGCATCACATCATCCCCGTGGGCAATGCCCATAAAGTAGTTACAGCCTGCGGCGGTGAGAAGAGTGGCCAGATTTTCAATATCGTTCTGATCGGCCTTCATGTGGTTGGTGTAACAGGCATCACAGCCCATAGGCACTCCGGTGAGCTTGCCCATAAAGTGATCCTCCAAACCGGCACGGATCACCTGACGGGAATCGTAGAGATATTCCGGACCGATGAAGCCCACCACCGTGTTGACCAGGAAGGGAGCATAGCGTTTGGCAAAGCCGTAACAGCGAGCCTCCATAGTCACCTGATCTGCACCGTAGTGGGCATCGGAGGACAGCTCCGAGCCTTGCCCGGTCTCAAAATACAGCACATTCGGCCCGGTGGCAGTACCACGGCTCAGAGCAAGAGCTCGTGCCTCTTCCACCGTCCTGCCATCGAAGCCAAAGGCGGTATTGCCCTTCTCACTGCCGGCAATGGATTGGAAGATCAGATCCGCAGGAGCGCCCTGCTCTATGGCCTTCATCTGGTTGGTGATGTGGGCAAGGACACAGGTCTGTGTGGGAATGCCGTGCTTCTGTTTCAGCTCCTCGAACATAGAAAGGATCCGCTTGGTTCGCTCCACGGTATCTCCGGCAGGATTCAGACCGATGACCGCATCTCCCGCTCCGAAGCTGAGCCCCTCCAGAGTAGAGGCCAGAATTCCCTCCGGATCATCCGTGGGGTGATTGGGCTGGAGTCGACAGGATAAAGTTCCCGGCAGACCGATGGTCGTGTTGCAGTGGGCGGTTACCGGCAGCTTTTTTGCGCCGAGGATCAGATCCAAATTGCTCATGAGCTTGGCAACGGCGGCAACCATCTCCGAGGTCAGCCCACGGGACAGACGGCGCAGAGAAGTGCTGTCCGTTTTCTCCGACAGAATATGCTCTCGCAGCTCTCCCACGGTCATATTTCGGATACTGCCGTAAACGCTCTCGTTCACATCATCCTGAATGATACGGGTCACTTCATCCGTTTCATAAGGTACAACAGGGTTCTCTCGCAGATCCGACAGCAGAAGCTGTGACAGAACGACCTTGGCGGCCACCCGTTCCTCTGCGTTTTCTGCGGCGATGCCTGCCAGTTTGTCACCGGATTTCTCTTCATTTGCCTTTGCAAGGACCTCCTTTACACTATGAAATTGATAGGTCTTGCCATGGAGCACGGTTTTTAGGTTCAAAGCATCCATTCCTCCTTATATTGCATCAAATTACCAGCGTTTTGATTACCACCGGCAGTACCTGTCCCCCGGCGATGGGAGCCGCTACATCCAAATAGGCACTTTCCGGCAGATGCAGGCTGTCCAGACACAGCAGGGCTTTTTGGGGGATCAAGCTGTGGATGGCCTGCCCCAAGGCCTTCCCGATGTCGTTGTGCAGACAGAGCAGAACAGAGGAACGGGCCTCTGTGGATAGGGCAACTGCATCGGCAAGTTTACATAATTCCAAGAAGCGTGGATTTTCCGGCCCTTTCATGGACAGAACACAGGGGCTGTCTCCGGGAGCGACCTGCTCCATTCTCTCACGGATCACAGAGATCAGAGCTTCTTGGGGAAGAAGCTCCTCCTCCCCGCTCAGTCGGGCCACCGGGAGATTTTTCATGGGGAAGTCCACATTCCGATAGAATACCGTACTGCCGGACAGCTCTGTGGTGTGCATTCCTGCACCGATGACCGTAGCACGGATGGTTTCCCCTGCCCGAAGATAGCGCCCCTCCTCACAGAGGGGGGAGGCGGCAAGGGCTTCGCCCAACAGAACCCCCAGATCTCCGAAGGCGAAGGGATCTTGCGGTCGGTGATCGATCAGATCCGCTACCCCACCGGAGAAGGAGATCAGAGGTGCAGGTTTACATAATTTATCCGTAATAAAGTCCGTATACCGTTGCCCCTGTCGCAGACCCATGGCCTCTTCCAGAATTTCTGCCAAGAAGCGAGCCACCTCCTCGGGATCGGAGTCCTTTGTGAAGTATTTTTCCAGCACCGGGGAAAGATAGGTACATCGCCCGTCTTGGAATTTCATTAAGCGCCCTCCTACGTTGAGACAGCCGGTGTCCAACAGCTTTCCCTTTTCAAAGTGGGCAAAATTAGTAGTGCCTCCCCCGATGTCCAGATTGACCACGGCGCAGTGATGCTCTCGGGAATAGGCGGCGGCGCCGGAGCCTTTCCCTGCTAAGATGCTTTCCAGAGCCGGACCTGCGGTGGCTACGACAAATTCTCCGGCAAAGCCCGACAGAGCATGGAGAACGGTTTGGGCATTTTCCTTACGGGCGGTTTCCCCGGTGATGATCACAGCGCCTGTCTGCACCTGAGTCCGATCCATACCGGCGGCACGGTATTCCTCCTCCACGATCCGCTGTACTCCCTCCCCATCGATCCGCTCCGGGCTCAGAAGGGGAGTGAAGTGGATCCCACTGCGGTAGAGGATCTCCTTCTCTGTAATGGCGAAATCCGGCACAGAGAAGGCACCGGCTTCATTTTGGACATGCAAACGGGAGAAAATCAGCTGTGTGGTGCTGGTTCCCACATCAATGCCTACGGAAAGCAGACTTCGGTTCATAGGCAGGCATTTAGGAGCCTATGATAGGCATCCTTGGTCATGGGGTAGGGATTTCCCTCGTTGCAGGGATCGGCCAGAGCGGCAGAGCAGAGCTCATCGGCAGAGGACAGAAGCTCCCCACGGTTCAGCCCTGCGGCAGTGAGGCTGTCGGGAAGCTGCACCCGCCTGCGAAGTCTCGTCACAGCAAAAACAGGATTGTTCCCCAAAGGGCTATAGGAGCAACAGCTACTGTTGAGCTGTATCACGTGGGGGAGTAGGACTGCGTTGAGCTTCCCGTGAGCCAAATGAAACTTTCCGCCGATGGCATGGGACAGCGCATGACAGGCTCCAAGGCCGGCTTGATCAAAGGCTATCCCTGCTATGGTGGCGGCACAGTGGATCTGTCCCCGTACACTGCTGTCTCCCTCATAGGAACGGGGCAACAGCTCCATGACGGTGTGATAGGCCTTTACGGCAAGACCTTGGGTGAAGAGGGAGCGGTTCTTTGCAACCAGAGCCTCCACACAGTGAGCGATCACATCCATGCCGGCATCGGCAATGAGCTGTTTGGGGAGCTTCTGCAACAGGCTGTCGTCCAGAATTGCAAGATTCGGCCGCAGATCGGGATCAATGAGAGGAAGCTTGACCCCTTGGTGCGTCAGAACCGCAAAGGAGGTGACTTCGGAGCCGGTGCCGGAGGTGGTGGGAATTGCCACAAAGAAAGGTCGGCTTCGGGCTATGCTCAGCATCCCTTTGGCGCAATCAATGGCACTGCCGCCACCCAGAGCGATCAGAACCTCCGGGTCAAATTCCTCCATATGGGCGGCCCCCTCCGCCACCAACTCCAGAGGAGGATCCGGCCGTACCTTGGCAAAGATCCTGCTCTCTCCTCTGCACAGAACGCAGACTCGTTGAGCCGTCCCGTTTTCTGCAAAGAAGGGATCTGTTACCAACAGCATCCGCTGTCCTCGGAATCTTTCCAAGCACTCCAAAGCATCCTCCCCGAAGCAAAGCTCGGTGGAAAGCTGAAATTGTTGCATCATATCGCCTCTTTTCTTCCCATAGTCTTTCCAATTTTCCGGGAAAATATGAGCAAAACAGAAGAGTGAGAAAAATAATCTCCTCCATAAGCAAAAATCTCTCCTTGCGAAGAGGAGAAAAGTGTGGTAGAATTTCAATATATTTATGATATGTATAAAACCCCCGAATGCGGTAAGAACAAGGGGCAGTTTGGGGAAGAAAAAGGGGCGAAACAGAATTTATGTCAGAAAAATTGGTGGGGCATTGCCCCCATTGCGGTAATGAGATCGAGATCCCGGCTCATTTGCAGGAATTTTCCTGCTTGTATTGCGGCAGGCGGAGTCATATTGATCTACTGCGTAACCAACAGGATTTCCACAAGGAGGATCTGGAGGCACTGGCCTCTCAGCTCCCCGGAACATTGAGAGAATATAAAGAGCTGTATAAGCACATTACCAAGAAGGATTATGTGAAATACTTTGCCCAATATGAGAAGGAGCACAGCACCTTCCTTCGCAGGCTGGATTGCATGGTCAGTGCCGATCCTCAGGGGGTAGAAGCCGCCTCCGAGACGGTGTGTCGGGTATTTCTGGACACCTTAGACAAGGATCTGCAGGCAGACAAACGCTACGGACGGAAAAACTTTGCGACCAATGTTCTCTTTGAGATCAAGGTAGTATTGGCTCTGTTCCTGAGCCCTCTGGTCCGAAAGCTTCATCTTTGTATGGCAGAGCCCTTCCGCAACAGCCTCCTGCGGCAGTGGTTGGAAAGATATCCCGGAGAGAACTGGACACCGGGGGACTATGATGTGATCGCCGGCGGCTTCCGCAAGGGGAATCTGTGCTATATCACCACTGCGGTCTGCCTACGGGAGGGCAAGGCCGATGATTGCGAAGAACTGCAAATCCTACGCCGCTTCAGAGACGGCTGGCTGAGAGAAAACGGCGGCGAGGGACTCATAGAGCAGTACTACGATCTGGCACCGAGCCTTGTCACCCTTATGGATCATTGCACAAATGCAGAGGCTTGCTATGACAGCATCCGCCATGGTTGGATCGATCCCTGCTTGTCTGCCCTTTCTCGTGGCGAGGAGGAGCTTTGCAGGGATATCTATGTGGATATGGTGCGCCATCTGCAGGCGAAATACGGACAATTCAAAATGTAAGCCTTTACAAGAAAGGGGTCGTGGGAAAATCTTTCCCGACGACCCCCTTTTTTTAAAAAAAGTGTAGACAAGATGGGAATTCTTTGCTATACTGAAATACATAGCTAAGGTGAGAAAGTGCACGCTTTCTTCTATAGCTTAAAAAATGAAAAGGAGCGAAAAGTATGAGAAAGTTCAAGACCGCACTTGCGCTGATCCTGACCTTTGCTATGCTTCTGTCCTGTGTCGGCGGCGTCGGCGCAGCAGCAGGCAGAGAAAAAGTGAAGATCAACCAGGCGCAAACTCTCGAGCGTCCCGCTAAGGACAAGGGTGCCCTGAGCAAAGAGTTCGAGATGACCAACAGCTACAAGTATGCCGATGACGAGATCGTTCGTGCCATCGTTGTACTTGAGAGCGCACCCGAGGCAGACTTCGAAGGCACCGAGGCCGAGAGATCTGCATACCGCATCAAGCTCGCCAATGAGCAGAAGGCCGTTCGTAAGGCTATGGCTTCCATGAAGTATGAAATGGCTTACGAATTCTCCCTGCTGATGAACGGCTTCAGCTGTGATGTGGCTTACGGCGATCTGGAGAAGATCGCTGCCATCGACGGTGTTTCCGCCGTTCACATTGCTAACCACTTTGCAGAGCCCGTTGTGGAAAAGCCCCAGAACCAGGCTTCCAACCAGCTCAACGGTAACTTTACCATGAACAACACCGGCTACAATGGCCAGGGCGTTGTCATTGCTGTTCTGGATACCGGTCTGCGTACCACCCACGAGGCATTCCAGGTTTACGAGAACATGCAGCTGGCTGATGTTATTACTGAGGAATCCGCACAGGTTGCAGTTGCTCCCGGTAAGTACCTGAGCGCAAAGGTTCCTTTTGCTTATGACTATGCTGACAAGGATCAGGATGTCACCGACAGAAACGGTCACGGCACTCACGTTTCCGGCACTGCCCTGGGCTATGCTGAGAGCGAAGAGGGCGAGATCCTCATGTCCGGCGGCGCTCCCGCAGCACAGCTCCTGTCCATGAAGATCTTCAAGGATGCAGGCAGAGGCACCTCCTCCGACATCTACTTCTATGCTCTGGAAGATGCATTCCGTCTCGGCGTTGACGTGGTCAACATGTCCATCGGCGCACAGAACGGCTTCACCTACGACAAGTCTCTGGAGACCGAAGTTTTCGGTAACATCTACAAGCGTCTGGAGAAGGCCGGCGTTGTTATGTGCATCTCCGCAGGTAACGAGTACTCTATGGCTCAGTACTCCTCCGTCGTATTCGGCGAGACCGGCTATGTTGGCTCCGAGTACATGGACTACGGTACTGTAGGCACTCCCTCCACCTACGAGGGTGCGATCTCCGTTGCTTCCGTTGATAACTATGCATATCCCGATTTCGTGATTCGCGTTGGTGGCGAGAACATCACTATCATCGACTCCTGCACGGATAAGGAGCATGGCTGGATCGACAACTTCGCAGATACTTCTGTTGAGCTGGTCGTTCTGAAGAACGCCGAGGGCGACATTGCCAACGGCTATCAGTCTGACTACGAGGGCATCGACGTCACCGATAAGATCGTTGTTGTTTCCCGTGGCGACATCACCTTCCAGGAGAAGATGGACTTCGCAGCAGAAGCAGGTGCAGCAGGTGTCATCGTTGCTAACAACGATGTGGGCCGTATCTCCATGTCCATTGATCCCTTCTCCATCCCCGCTATCTCTGTTGAGCAGAGCGCTCGTGCCATTTTCCTGGCAGCAGCAGAGGGCGACACCCTTTACACTCCCGCCGGCAAGGAACTGGTTCCCAATCCCACCGGTCTGGAAATGAGCAGCTTCTCCAACTGGGGCCCCTCCCCCATGCTGACTCTGGATCCCACCATCACCTCTATCGGTGGTCTGGTATACTCCTCCTATCTCACTGCTGACGATTCCTATGAGGTTCTCAGCGGTACCTCCATGGCAGCTCCCAATGCAACCGGCACCTTCGCTTGCGTCCTGCAGGCTCTGATGGAGAACGGTGCTGTTGCAGAAGGCGAAGAGTGGAGACCCCTTGACAAGGCAGAGCGCAGAGACCGTGCAGTTTCTCTGATGGCTTCCACCGGCATCATCCTGGACAGCGCAGAAGGCTATATCTTCTCCGTCCGTAAGCAGGGTGCAGGTCTGGCCAACTCTGTCAATGCAATGAATAACTACTTCAACGCAGCTTACATCTCCAACCCCATCCAGGAGCTGGGCGATGACAAGGAAAAGACCGGTGTCTACGAGATGGATCTGGAGCTGGTCAACGAAGGCTACAGCGATGTAGTATACGACAAGCTGGGCGCATACATCCTCATGGAGGCTGTTGCCAATGCAGGTTCCTACATGGTAAACATGCAGAAGACCAACCTGATCTATGCAGGCAACGAAGGCTATGCAAAGGTCACCTTCGCAATTGACGGCGAAGAGGTCAACGAGATCACCGTTCACCAGGGTGAGAAGGTCGTTGTCAGCGTTACCATCGAGATGGATGATACCATCAAGGCCGTCTATGAGCAGCGCTTCCCCAACGGCACCTTCGTAGAAGGCTACGTTTACTTTGGCACCA